>JBBSUZ010000097.1:0-9847 GCA_038233965.1 Rhodothermales bacterium
GAAGACCACGTGCTGTCCGGTTCCTGTTCTCGCGGCCGCCGGCGGGCCTCGCCGGCGGCCGCGCGACGGTCAGTAGCGGACCACGGCCGAGACGCGCGCCGTGATCGGGATGACGGGGTGGACGTGCAGGTCCTCGACGCCCTCCGCGCCCTCGCCCTGCAACCGCGACGGGTAGAAGTAGCTCACGTCCGCCGCGTGCGAGTCGAACAGGTTGAGCACGTCGAGGAACAGGGCGACGTCGCGGAAGCGGTAGCCGGCGCGGGCGTTGACGAGCGTCGTCGCGGCCGACGTCACGCTGCCGTCGCCGACCAGCGGGCGCGGGCCGAAGTAGCGCAGCTGGAGGCTCGCGAGCGGGCCGCCGGCCGGGCGCCCGGCGTAGATGCCGCCGGTGACGACGCGCCCGATGGAGTTCTCGATGAACGTGTCCGGCCCCTCGGTGTAGCGCGAGCGCGTCAGGGCGACGTCGAGGTTGACGTTGAGCCAGTCCGCCGCGGCATAGTAGGTGTTGACCTCGACGCCCGTGTGGCGCGTCGCGTCCGAGGCCTCGGTCCCGCCGGCGTCGCCGACGAAGACGAGCTCGGACGTCAGCGCGATCGTCCACAGCGCCACCGTCGTCTGGAGCCCGGGCAGGGCCGTCGTGCGCACGCCGACCTCGGCGCCGCGCGTCCGCACGAGCGGGTCGGCGCGGTCCACCGGCGTCCCGTCGCCGGGGTCGACCGTGATCGTCGTGCCGCGGGCGTCGTTGCTGTGGAAGCCCGTGCCGAGGTTGAGGTAGCCCTCGGTCCCGCGGAACGGTCCGACGGCGACGCTCAGGCGCGGGCTCACGAGCGCGTCCGTCGCGACGCCCGAGTTGGCCGCGACGTCGCTCGTGACGTCGAAGCGGTAGACGTCGGCGCGGAGGCCGGCCGTCGTCCGGAACCAGTCGGTCCAGCGCGTCGCGTTCTCGGCGTAGACGCCCGCGCTGCTCTCGCCGACTGCGTCGTCGCGGACGGTGTTGAAGCGCACGCGGCGGTCCGTGTTGAACAGGCCGACCTGGAAGATCTGGTCGTGCCGGAGGTCTACGCCGACGGTATTCGCGCTGCCGCGGCGGAACCCGTTGAACCACGTCTGGGCGGCGTTGACGCCGGCGTAGGCGCGGCGGTCCACCTGCTCGAACTGGTCGCCTCGCACCGGGTCGGCGAGAAAGTAGGTGAAGTTGGAGAACAGGTTGAGGTCGTAGTAGGCGGCGTAGGCGCTGGCCTGCGTCTGCGAGCGGCCCGGCGTCGCGCGGGTGACCTGCCCGACGAGCGTGACGCGGCTCGTGCGGCCGCCGACGCTGTCGTCGATGTTGCCGAGGCGCGTGATGAGCCCGCTGTCGACGGCGCGCTGCGCGACCTGGTCGGTCGAGTTCCAGTCGTTGTGGTAGCCCATCGCCGTCACCGACGCCCCGGCGCGCTCGGTCCCGGTCGAATACTTGGCGACGCCGCTGAGGAGGAGGCTGTTCTCGGGGCTGACCCACGGCCCGTTGGTGTACTGCACGTTGAGCGCGCCGAGCGCGTCGCCGGTGCCGATGCGCGTCGAGTTGGCGATGAGGGCGCGGCCGTACTCGTCCGTCCCGCCGTCGACGCGGGCGATGCCGCGCTCCAGGCGGCGGACGAACCGGATGCGGGCGCTGCCGGCCGTCGAGAAGTCGTTGGTGCGGGCGTCGTACGGGCCCTTTGAGAACGCGATCTGTTCGATGAGCTCGGGGATGAGGCTGTTCAGGTCCAGCCAGCCCTGCCCGTGCGCGTGCGTCGGGAGGTTGAACGGGACGCCCTCGAGGCTCGCCGAGAAGTCGGTGCCGTGGTCGAGGTTGAAGCCGCGCAGGAAGAACTGGTTGGCCTTGCCCGAGCCGCTGTGCTGGGTCACGATGAGGCCCGGCACGGTCTCGAGCACCTCGCCCGTACGGAGCAGCGGGCGCGGCGCGATCTGCGCCTGCCCGACGAGCCCGTCGGAGGCCGCCGACGCGCTGCCGACGAGGTCGGTCGCCCGGCCCTCGACGACGGCCTCGTCGAAGCCGGCCGGCACGAGCGTGAGGTCCACGCGGACCGTCTCGCCTGCACGCACGGTCACGCTCCGCAGCGCGGGCGCGAACCCGACGCGGCGGGCCTCGACGGTGACGAGCCCGGCGGGGACGCCGGCGAGGTCGAACCGGCCGTCCGCCGTGGACGACGTCTGGACGGTGCCGGCGTCGATGGTGACGGTGCCGAGCGCCGCGCCGTCCGAGGCGTCGGTGACGGTGCCGGCGATGCGCCCGGTCTGGGCGTGGAGCGCGGGGGCGAGGCCCAGCAGGACGAGGATGAGCTGGAGCGGCCGGATGAGGCGGCTCCGGAATCGGATTGTGTGTTGAATCACGGAGAGAACGGTCGGGAGGAGAGGCATGCAGGCGCCCTCCGGAGCCGCGCGACGGGGCTCCGGCCGCCGCCGTCGGCGGGGCGTCTGTCGGTGGGCCGGTGCGGACTCGCACCGGGGCGGCTCGGCGGTGCCGGGCTCAGGCCTCTCGTCGCGGTGGGGGTACCTCGACCGTGATCACGATGGCGGCAGGCCGTGCGCTCGGGCGCAGGACGTCCGCCCGTCGGCTCAGGCGCGGCGCAGGGACGCGGTGAGCCGACGGGCGGACGTGCTTGTCCAGCGAGGCGCTGAGCCACGCCGGCGGCGGCGGGTCCTCGTGGTGCGTGTGGACGCGGCCGTGGTGCGCATGCGGCGCATCTTCGTCGTGGTCGTCGTGACCATGCGCGTCGTCGTGGTCCGGGCCACGGTCGTGATCGCCGTGATCGCCGACGTCGATGTAAGACTCGTGGTCATGATCCTGACCGCCGAGATCAGCGACGTCATGATCGACGTCGTCGTGATCATGATCGTCGTGCCCGCCGTCGTAGTGCTCCGTGAGCAGGTGCAGGGCGAGGCGCAGGCCGTGGCCCGTCGTCGTCGCGCTGAGCGTCGCGAGGTAGCCGACCAGCACGGCGCCGGCGACCACGCGGAGGGCGTGGCCGCGGACCCGCGGAACCGATGTCGGGCGACGCATCCGACCGGATCAGGACGTCGTCGCCGGGCGCGTGGCGGGGCGGGCCGGCGTCGCGGGGCGGGGCGCGGACACGGTGCGCGTCGTCGCGATGCCGAGGCGCTGGCGGGCGTCGTCGGCGGCCGCCTCGCTCTCGACGCCGACGTGGCCGGCGAGGGCGAGGCGGTACTGCTCGGCCGCTGCGGCCGTCTGGCCGGCCTCCTGGTAGATGCGGCCGGCGCGGTAGTGGACCATCGCGTCGCCCGTGCCGAGGCGCATCGCGCGGCGGATGAACGGGATGGCCTCGGCGGCGCGGCCGTTCTTGAACAGCGCCCACGCGTAGGTCTCGTTGGCGTGGAGGTGGCCCGGGCGGCGGCGGATCTGGGTCGTCGCCATCTCGAGCGCGTGCGGGAGCTGGAGGTCGTGGTCGGCGAGGTAGTCCGCCTCCTCCATGTCGACGATCTCGCCCGTCTGGCGGAACGTGGCGAAGCCGGCGAGGACGCGCGCCTCGGCCTCGGCCGCCTTGCGCGTGTCGCCCGCGGCCGTGTAGGCCTGCACGAGCAGCTCGTCGGTCGTCTCGGACGGGCCCATCGCGCGGGCCTCCTCGAGCTTGGCGATGGCGCCGGCGGCGTCGCCGCTCACGAGCGCGACGTGGCCGAGCGCGGCGAGGGCGGGTGCGAACGTCGGGCGCTCCTCGATGATGCCGCGGTAGATGAAGGCGGCCGTGTCCGGCTTGGCCTGCCCGAGGTAGAGGTTGCCGAGGTGCAGCAGCGCCCATGCGCGCCCGACGCGGCCCTGCGGCTCGGCGTCGGCGGCGAGGCGCATCGCGGCGATGGCGCCGGGGAGGTCGCCGTGGAGTTCGCGGAGGTAGCTCGCGCGGGCGTAGGCCGGCAGGCCGGGCCGCAGGCTCTGCATCCGGTCCGACACCTGGAGCGCCTCGTCGTACTCGCCGAGCTCGACGAGCGCGTCCACGAGCGTGCCGTGCGTGTAGGCGTGGGCGGGGTAGCGCGCGATGAGGCGCTTCGAGAGGTCGCGGGCGCCCTCGAACTGGTGCAGCGTGTTGAGCAGGCTCGCCTGGATGGTGAGCGCGTAGTAGTTGGTCGAGTCGCGGGCGATGGCCTCGTCGAGGACGCAGCGGGCCTCGGGGACGAACTCGGCCTCGCGGCCGGTCTGGTTCGCGAGCTGGAGGAGGACCTGCGCCAAGCGCACGCGCGGCTCGACGGCCTCGGGGTCGCGGCGGATGGCGGCGCGGTAGTAGTCCGCGGCCTTCTCGGCGTTGAGGAACTCGGCAGAGGGGCTCATCACGCCGCGGTCTTGCGGGAGGTCCGCGATGACGGTGCGGCTCTTCCAGATGCCGAACGCGGCGACGGCGGCGACGACGACGACGCCTAATGTGGCGATGCGGATCGACTGAGTGGTCATGGGACGGTGCAGAGAGGGGAGGAGAGACGGGGGCGCGGAGCGGAAGGGCAGACGGCTCGGCCGTCTCTCCCTCCAGCGTCCCGCCGAGCGCCAGCCAGGAAAGGCGCTCTCGTGGGATCGAAAAACCGGCCGGGCGGCGGAAGCACATGCCTCGCCACCCGGCCGGTCAGGTCAGGCGGCCGGTGTTACCGGACGACCGTGGCGCGGCGCGTGGCCACCATCTCGCCGTCGACGGAGAGGCGGTAGACGTACGTGCCCGCGGCGACGGCGCTGGAGTTC
The DNA here is from genome assembly GCA_038233965.1 of Rhodothermales bacterium. GTDB lineage: Bacteria > Bacteroidota > Rhodothermia > Rhodothermales > Rubricoccaceae > DASVSE01. The sequence continues at coordinate 4,721 of JBBSUZ010000097.1, forward strand.
CAGCGCGCCTCGTGCGTGCCCGCTGCCGTGGCGCCGTCGACGAGCATCTGGACGAGGCGGCCCTGGACGTCGTAGACCGCGAGGCGGACGTTGCCCGGAGCGCCCGTCACGAACCGGATCGTCGACGCGTTGCGCGACGGGTTCGGGAAGCTCTGGTCGAGGATGAAGCCCTGCGGCGCACCGACGCCGATGCCGCCCTCGCCGAAGGTGCCGAAGTTGGCGTTCGGCGGCTGCGCCGTGTTCTGGCGCACGTAGCTGTACCCGTTGTGCGGGTTGGGCAGGTACGGGAACGCGGCCCGGATGGGCAGGTCGTTCTTCGTCGGGCCCGGCAGGAACGTCAGCGCGTCGAGCAGGAAGGGCGAGGCGAGGTCGGCGTAGGCGCCCGACGTCGCGTCGTCGAAGGGCAGGCCGACAGCCGCGAGCACGAGGCCACCGACGGCCTGGAGCTCGATGCCCGTCACGTCATCCTCGAGGCGGCGCCCGTTCGGGAAGCCGTCCATGTGCGGGATGAACTCGAGATTGGTCGTCGTGTTGAACGGCGCCGCGGTGAGGCCGATGGCGGCCGCGCGGATGAGCCCGAGGCGGGCGTAGTCCGTGTACTCCTGCGTGCCGCGCGGCGTGACCGGGGTGGCCATGTTGAGGCGCAGCATGTCGCCGCCCCAGAGGCCGCCGTCGGGCGTCTGCGTGATCGGCAGGAAGTTGTGGATGAACGGCTTGCCAGCGGAGAGCGGGCCGGCCGTCTTGCCCGTCGCGAGCTGGTACGGGCTCAGGTTCGGGACGCCGAAGTAGAAGATCGGGAAGACGTCGGCGCGGCGCGGCTGGTTGTCCGCCGCGAGCGCGGACGGGCTCGACGGGTCGAGCGGACGCAGCGGGACGGCGAAGGCCGTGCCAGCGATCGCCGACGCCGGGACCGTGCCGGCGATGATGCCTTCGACGAGGTCGAAGACGCCGTCCTGGCCGTTGTTGAAGTTGAAGCCGACCGAGCCGTCGCCGTCGGGGTCGCCGATGGCGGGGTAGCTGTGCTGCGCGATGCGGAGCTTCGAGCTCAGGCCCGGCACGGCCGGGCCGAAGGCCCCGTTGCCCATGTAGAGGGCGAGCTCGGGGTTGACGAAGTACGGCGCGAACGTCTGCTCGGCCTGCGAGTACGGCGTCACCGCGTTCCAGCGGTCCTTCTCACCGACCGGGATGATGGCCTCGTTGACGAGGGGCATGCCGAGGCGCGAGACCTGCACGAACGGGCCGGACACCGTCGGCTTGGTGCCGTCTGTCGAGAGCGTCGAGATCTGGGGGCGGCTGGCCGAGGCCCACACGCCGATCACGAAGTCCGGGTCGAGGATGTTGGTGCTCGTCGCGAGGCCCGTCTTCTGGAGCGACGCGATCGGGATCTGGAGCGCGAGCGTGGACACGTTGAGGCCGGCGACGCCGTCACGGGCGTTGGCCGGGTTCGCCGCGCCACCGGGCGACGGGTCGTACGTGTTGCGGATGCCGCCGAGGTCGAAGACGCCGCCGAGGTCGACGAAGAAGGCGTCGTCACGCGGGCCGGCGAAGACCTTCTCGCCGGTCGAGGCCGTCGCGATGGCGCCGGTCGTCAGCGCCTCGTAGGTCGTGCCGAGGCCGACGCCGGACTCGATCGAGCGGGGCCCGATGTTCGGGGGCGGGACGGTGCCGGCGCTCACGATCGTCGTGAACGCGCCCGTGCCGACGCTCTTCTCGAGGCGGTAGGTCGTCTTGAGGTTCTCCTGCCCGAGGCGGATGTTGAAGAACGTCGTCGGGTCCTGGTTCGTCCGGGAGAACGTGAACCGGTACGTGATGTCGTCGTGGGCCGAGCCGAGCGCGCCGGCCGTCGTCTGGTTCTTGACGTGGATCTCGTAGCGGACGTCCTCGCCCCAGTGGTTGTAGTTCGGGCCGCCCTCGGGCAGCTGGAACGGGATGTAGTTCGCGATGAGCGTCACCGTGCCCGGCGCGTCCGGCGAGCGGAAGGCGTAGACGTCGGTGTTGTCCGCGAGCGGGTCGTCGGCGATGAGCGGGGCCTCGCGGTGGCTGGACGCCTCGGAGGGCGGCGGAGCGACGAGGCTGGTGCCGAGCAGGAGCGCGGTGAGCGCGCCGCCGGCGAGCGCATACCGGGCAGTGGGAGAGAGGCGCATGGAGCGATGTGGGAATGGGGAGCCCCAACCTTGGGACCAGCGCTGATCACCCACAAGCCCGTCCGCTGCTCACTTTGTGAGGCGTATGCTCGGCTTGTTCCGCCTCGCCGGCCTGCGACCGGGTCGCCGAGCCGTCCCTGCGCGGGCCCACTGCCATGCGCCAGCCGGCAGGGCGCGCTCGCCGGGTGCGCCGCGCCCAGCGCGCGCGCGAGCCCGTCCCCCTCAGGTCCTGGGGCTCCGCGCGTCCCGCAGGGCGGCAGTGTCCGCGTGGTCAGACGGTTTCCACCTGGCGGACGGTGATCCGCTCGCGGGCCCCGTCGCGCCGGACGATGTCGAGGCGCGGCTCACCGTCCTCGTCGAGCGCGCGCAGGGCGAGCGGCTGCTCGATCCGGTGCGAGCCGCCCTCGGTCATCACGTCGATCCGGTCCGCGTGCGCGTCGTAGCTCGCGCCCACGAACGGCTGGTCGGCCATGAGCATGCCGGGGTCCAGCTCGGGGGAGATGATGTCGACGCCGACCGTCCAGTGTCCGTCGCGGGTCGCCTTCGAGAGTGCGTCGAGACGGTCGGCCCAGCGCGCGCGGGGGATCGGCAGGGCGCGGTCGAGCGCGTCTTCGTCGGGCCGGTGCAGCGCGACGCCCGACGCCTTGAGCGTCAGGACCGGGCACGGAGCCTCGCGGGCGACCGCCTCGGCGACGCTTCCCAGGAACACGCGCGCGATGCCCGTCCGGCCGTGGCTCGACTGCACGACGAGGCTCGCCCCGGCCGCCGCGGCGAGAACCCCCTGCTCGGCATAGCCGACGTGGACGTCGACCGTCGTCATGGCGGAGGGAAGCATGGCGTTGGTGACGACCTTGCCGACCTCCTCCCGCGCCCGCTCGACCCGCTCCGCGTCGTCCGGGGGCGACACGAGCAGGCCGTAGGGCCCGGGCATCACGACGGGCTCGACCACGTGCAGGAGGTGCAGCGCCGCGCCGCGGGCATGCGCCATCTCGGCCGCGACGACGAGGGCGTCTTCGGAGCGCGCCGAGAAGTCGATCGGGCACAGGATCGGCCCGCAGGCGTCCGGGTCGGCCTCGGTCCCGACGGTCAGCACGGCGCAGAGCGACCGCCGGAGGACGTACTCGGCCGTGCTCCCCATCACGAGGCGGTTGAATCCGCTGCGCCCGTGCGTGCCCATCACGACGAGCCCGGCCCCGACGTCGGCGGCGTAGTGCAGGATCGCCTCGCCGGCATGGTGCCAGTGCCGCACGGCCTCGACGGTCCGTCCGGCCGGCGGGGCTGGCGGAGCGGGCAGGTGGAGGTCGGCTGCGACGTCGGCCGTCGTCAGCATCACCGTCTCAAACGTCGGCTCGGCGCGGAACGCGAGGCTGGCCCTGGTGGGGACGATCTCGACGCGGAGCACGTGGAGGTCCGCGCCGGCCTCGGCCGCGAGCCGCTCCGCGACGGGCCGGGCGCGCTCGGCGCGTGGTGATCCGTCGGTGGCGAAGAGGAGGGTCTCGAGAGCGATCATGGGCGGGGGAGCGTAGGGAGTGGGATCCGGCACGGTGACGTCTCGGTGTCCTGCAAGCTGCACCCGCACGGTCCCCGGGGAGCGGAGCCAATCCCGGTGCCGCGTGACGGCGGCCCGCCCGCCCGTCTGTGGGTGAATCCCCGGCATTGGTGCGAGGCGGTGTCTCGCATGCGGTCTCGGGGAGCGCGTGCACGCCGCAGCGAGACGGATCGGTAGAGCGCCGTCCCGCGCCCTGGCGAACCCGGCTCGGCACGCCTTGGCGGCAGCGGAGCCGGCGACCGGGGCGTCCACCGCCGCGGCCATGGCCGGCTCCAGGCAAGACGCGGGCGTGACGAAGCGGCTCCTCCTCGGTCGGCTCTCGGAGGATGGCGTGTGCAACGGCGCGAGGGGCGTCGTCTCAGCGGGTAGACTGCGACGAGACGCCCTCCATCCCGTGACCGACTCACCCGAACGCCACCCGGCCCGCACGGCCCGGGTCGATCTCGGCGGCTGGCCCGCCCTCGCCGCCTGCCTCGCCATCCCCGGTGCAGGCCGCTCGGCATGACCCCACAGACCGGACTGCTCCCTCCCGACGCGATGCCCCCCGACCCGGCCTCCGCCGAACTCCTCGACGCCGTTCACCGCGCCTCGTTCGCGTACTTCCTCACCGAGACCAACCCGGTCACCGGCCTCGTCGTGGACAGCACCGGCCCCGAGAGCCCGGCGTCGATCGCGGCCGTCGGGTTCGGGCTGACGGGCCTGCCCGTCGCCGTCGAGCGCGGCTGGATGACGCACGGCGAGGCGCTCGCGCTCGCCCTCGCCGCCGCGCGCTTCTTCCGCGACGCGCCGCAGGACGGCGCCCGGGACGGCACGGGCTTCCGCGGCTTCTTCTACCACTTTCTCGACATGGAGACCGGCCGGCGTGCCTGGAGCAGCGAGCTCTCCACCATCGACACCACGTTTCTGGTGGCCGGCCTGCTGTGCGCAGCCGCGTACTTCGACGCCGACACGGCCGACGAGCGCGAGCTCCGCGAGGCGTCGCGGACGGTCTACGAGCGCGTCGAGTGGGACTGGGCGCTCGACGGGGGCGAGACGGTCACGATGGGATGGACGCCCGAGCGCGGCGTCCTGCGCTACCGGTGGGAAGGGTACAACGAGGCGCTCCTGCTCTACGCCCTCGCCGCCGGCTCGCCGACGCATCCGGTCCCGCCGAGCGCGTTCGAGGCGTACACGCGGACCTACCGCTGGAAGACGATTTACGGCCACGCCCACGTCTACGCCGGCCCGCTGTTCATCCACCAGTTCTCGCACCTCTGGGTCGACTTCCGCGGCATCGTGGACGTCTACATGCGCGGCCGCGGGATCGACTACTTCGAGAACAGCCGCCGCGCGACGCTCGTGCAGCGCGAGTACGCGCGCCGCAACCCGCGCGGGTTCGCCGGCTACGGGGCGGACGTCTGGGGCCTCACCGCCAGCGACGGCCCCGGCCCGGCC
>JBBSUZ010000098.1:0-9812 GCA_038233965.1 Rhodothermales bacterium
CTCATACGGCTCGTCGAAGGGCCGGCGGCCGGCGAGCATCTCGTAGAGCAGCACCCCGACGCTCCACTGGTCCGATGCCGGGCCGACCTCGCCGCGCGCCTGCTCGGGCGCTGCATACTCGACCGTGCCCAGCGTCGCGCCGTCGCGTGTCAGCGGGGCGCCCTCGACGCGCGCGACGCCGAAGTCGAGCAGCTTCACGCACGGCATGCCGCCGGGGCTACCCTCGGCCGTGAGGAAGACGTTGGACGGCTTGACGTCGCGGTGGACGATGCCCTTATGGTGCGCGGCCGCCAGCCCCTGCGCGACCTGGTGCGCGATCGCCGCGGCGTCGGCGATGGACAGCGGACCGCGCGCGAGGCGCGCCTCGAGCGTCTCCCCGTCGTAGAGCGCCATCGCGACGAAGAGCGGCCCGAAGCCGGTCTCCGGCGCCGGCTCGCCGACCTCGTAGACCGTGCAGACGTGCGGGTGGTCCAGCGTCGACGCCGCGCGGGCCTCGGCGCGCAGCCGCGCGACGCGCTCGGGGTCGCGGTGGAGGTGAGCCGGCAGCACTTTCAGCGCCACGTCGCGGCCGAGGTCCGGGTCGTGGGCGCGGTAGACGACGCCCATACCGCCGCGCCCGATCTCGTCACCGAGGATGTAGTGCCCGACCGTCCGCGCGCCCGTCCGCTCGGCCGTCGCGTCCGCAGGCATCGGTCGGGAAGGCGGTGAGTGCATGGCCGGGTTAGGAATCCTGGGCCTAGACGCTGCCAGTCACCGGTTGGTGCCGCGCCTCCCGCCGCGCCTCCATCACGTGGACGACGATCAGGACTGACAGCAGCCATGCCGTGCCCGACGTCCACCCGGCGATGACGTCGGTGAGAAAGTGGACGTTGAGGTAGACGCGCGAGAGCCCGATCGCCCCGATCCCCAGCACGCCGAGGACCGTCAGCAGCCAGCGCGCCCAGAGCGGGCGCACGAGGTGCCAGACGAGGCAGATCATCATGCCGTAGAAGACGGTCGACGCGAAGGCGTGGCCCGAGGGGAAGCTGTAGCCCGTCGCGGGGATGACCTGCTCGAGTGGGCGCGCGCGGTGGAACAGCGTCTTGAGCCCGAGCACGACGAGCCCGCCGACGCCGGACGCGAGCAGCACGCGCAGCGCGCGCGTCCACTTCCGCGCGTAGAGCAGGAGCGCCGACACGATGACGACGAGGGCGATGATCGTCGCGTTGTTGCCGAACCACGTCACGCCGCGCGCGAACGCCTCGTGCTGCGGCCCGACGACGGCGTAGACGGCCGCGTGCGCGCCGGCGTCGAATCGGTAGAGGTCGTTCTGCTCGGCGACGCTGTCGACGGCGAACGCGAACAGCCCGAGCGCGAGCGCGGTCACGAGGACGGCGAGCGTCAGGCCGAGGCCGTACGGGCCGCCGCGCGCCACGCGGTGGCGCGCGAAGCGGCCGAAGTCGTCGAGCGCGCTCACAGAACCAACCAGGCGAGCGCGGCGAGGCCCGCCACGACGAGCACGCCGTTGAGGGCGACGAGCAGAGTCAGGCCGAGCACGAACGGCAGGCTCGCGAGCCGCGCCAGCCCGGCCGTCCGCGCCCACGCCTCGGTGCTGCCCACCACGACGCCGCGCAGCGCCCAGACGGTCGCAAGCAGCCCGCCGCTCCGTCCCTCGGGGGCGACGGCGGTCCGGGCCGCGTCGCGCAGCTCGCCGGGCAGCGTCACGAGCCCGCCGAGCGTCCACGCGAGCACGGCGGCGGCAGCCGGCGGCACGAGCAGGAGCGCCCCGACCACGACGCGGTCCAGCAGCAGGACGTCGCGGCCCCAGAACAGGGCCGCCCAGATCGCGGCCGCGCCGAGTGCGCCGGCGAGGGCGGTCCACCACGACGCGCGGACGGCCGCGCGGGCGGCCGATGCGAGCCGTCCCATGCGCGACCGGTTCGAGCGAGCCGGAACCAGGACGGTCGCGATGTCCGGGTCGGTGGCCGACGCGAGCGGCGTCGTGAGTGGCGTCGAGAGCGGGGGGGAATCCACAGGCGGGGCGGGTCGTTCAGTCATGCCCTCTCACACGCCTCGTTCTGCCATGGGTTCGCCCCTCGTCCGCCCCGTCGACCTCGCCGAGACCGTCTCGTCCATGCGCACCGTCGCCGTCGTCGGGTGCTCGCCGCGCGGCTTCCAGACGAGCCACCGCATCGCGGTCTACCTCCAGAACGCGGGAATTCGGATCGTGCCGGTGAACCCGAACCAGACCGAGATCCTCGGCGAGGCCTGCTACCCGAACCTCCTGGATATCCCCGAGAGCGTCGCGCTCGACGTGGTGTGCGTCTTCCGCCGCGCGGAGCACACCGAGGGCGTCGTGCAGGACGCGTCGGACCGGATGGAGCGGACGGGCCAGAACCCGGTCGTCTGGACGCAACTCGGCGTCTCGTCGGATGCGGCCAAGACGCTGGCGGCGGTCGCGGGCATCCCGTACGTCGTCAACCGCTGCCTGATGGTGGACCACTCGGCGATGGCGCGGTAGGGGAGTCTGGAGAGGGGAGCGGAGGCCTGCTCGGATCCACCTCGTGGCCCCTCGGTTTGGAGTTGGAAGGCGGCGGAGAGAGCACGGCGGCCGACGCACTCTCGCGTCTGACCTCTCCAAACTTCAAACTGCATCTACAGGTCGACGACGTGGTGCACGGTCGGGTCGAACGGGACGGCGTCGATGACGCGCGTGAAGACGTCCGGGCCGTGGAGGGCGACGAGCTGGAGCGGTGCGAGCGCGCGTTCCTGGAGCGTCCCGCCAGGCCAGAGGGCGGTCTGAGCGCGGGCGAGCCGGGCGCGAACGTCGTCGTGGCGGCGCCGCTCGACGCGAACGGTCTTCGACTCCATCCGGTCGATCGCCTTCCGGATCGCCGCCTGCATCGCGCCCGATGCGCCGGCGAGCGAGCCGCCGACGTCGGCCGCGAGGGCGTCGAGGCGGGCTGTGAGGGCGTCGGCGTCGCGGCGTGCGTCGGCGAAGGCGGCGGGGACGTCGGTCCCGGCGAGGGCGAGGCGCGACCAGTGCGGGTTGAGGTCGCCGCGCAGGTCGGGGACGTCGAGGCCGTAGCGGCCCAGCGTCCGGCGCACGCCCGGCTCGACGAGCGTCAGTGAGAGGCGCGGGACGATGGCCGGCATCGGGACGCCGAAGGCGGCGTAGACCGGCGCGATCTGCGCGTAGTACGCCGCCTCGCCCGGCCCGGCGACGTATGCAACTGTCGGCAGCAGCGTGTCCTGCACGAGCGGCCGCAGCACCACGTTGGGGCTGACGCGCTCGGGGTGGGCGGCGACGCGTGCACGCCACTCGGCCGCCGTCCAGCGGACGTCCGTACCGCGCAGCGTGACGTCGCTCTCGGTGTCGCCCACGTCGAGCGGGTCGACGGGTCGGCGGAGGCCGTCGTCGTCGATCCAGAACAGGCCGAGCGGGCTCGGGGCGATCTGCGCGTGGAAGCCGGCGGCGACGAGCGCGGCCGAGCGGTCGTCGAGGATCTGCGCCGTCTCGCGCCACTGCGCCGCCTCGCGGATCAGGACGGGCGCGGCGAGGCGCTTCAGGCGGGCGTCGTCGGCCGACATCAGGACGAGGCCCCGGGATCGGGGTCCGGGGCAGGCTCCCACGAGCGCGCGGAGCAGGACGGCGAAGGCGTCGCGCATGGTCCGGCCCGGGCGGTAGGCGTCGCGGGCGAGCGCGAGGGCGTCGGCGCGGACGGGGCCGGCGGGGAGCGCGCGCTCCAGCTCGGCGAACGTCTGCGCGAGGCGCGCGGCGTCGAGCACGATGCGGCCGACGGGTGGGCGGGCGGGTGCGTCGAGTGCGAGGCCGTCATCGTAGGCGGCGGTCCGGACCTGCTCATCGTCCGTGAACACGGCGGCGTGGACCTCCTCGAAGTCGTGGTCCTCGTCGGCGAGCCAGAAGACGGGCACGGCCGGTCGGCCCGTCTCGGCCTCGACGCGGGCGGCGAGGCGCACGGCCGTCAGCGCCTTGTAGACCGTGTAGAGCGGGCCGGCGAACAGCCCGAGCTGCTGTCCTGACACGACGGCGACGGACGCCGGGTCGCGCAGGCGGTCGACGAGCGCGAGCGTCGCCTCGTCCGCGCCCCACGCGGCGTTCTGCTCGGCGAGGACGTCGGCGACGGCCTCGCGGTGCTGCGCGTGGTCGGCGGCGATTCGGGCGGCGTCGGCGAGCGGTCCGGCGGGATCGTGGGCGTAGAACGCGAGCACGTCGGGACGGCTCTCACCGAGGGCACGGACGAGCGCGGACGCGCCGATGGCAGCGGGCGGGAGCGTCGTCACTGGTCGTCACCGTCCGAGTCTTCCATCACGTCCAGCAGCCCACCGCCGTCCTCCACGATGCCGCCGACGACCTCGATCCAGTTCCCGAACACGCGCGAGACGTCGCGGAGGACGCCGTCGGTGCTCGCCGGGCTTCCGGCGAGCGTCCACCGGGTGCCGCTCCACAGCATGGGGACCGTCTCGACGCGCTCGTCCATGTTGCCGTCAAAGCCCGTCCATGTGGTCCGCCCGACGACGTACGCGAGCGAGTCGCCCTCGGTCACCGTCCCGATCGCTCGATACGCGGGCGGGGCGGTGTAGACGGCGAAGAAGCTCATCCTCCGCGCCTGCGACGCGCGGAGAACTCGGACGAGCAGGTCGGCATCGCCGAGCGTCTCTGCCGACGGCAGGACGGCGTCCAATCGGCGGGCCATCGCAAAGATGTGCATGTCGCTGTCGAACTCGGCCCCGAACCGGTCGGACTGGACGACCGCGGCCGAATCGGCGAGGACGGCGTGGAGCCCCCGCGCGAACCCGCGGGTGTAGTCGGCTGTGTAGAGCACGACGGTCGGGTCCATCAGCGCGACGACGGTAGGCCAGTCCTGCGCACGCTGCGCTTCTACGAGGGCGCGGACGCCGGCCTCGGCCCCGGCCGAGCCAGGCGTCTCGGGCGTCGGCTGCGCGGCGGCGCTCCCGGCGACCAGGAGCGTCAGCAGGCAGGCGCAACACGACCGGATGACCTGCGCGAGCCGCCCCTCACCCTGTCCCTCTCCCGAGGGAGAGGGGACGTCGCAGAGGAGGAAACAGGGCATTCGGACAGGCGCGGTCAGGTACGAGAACTGGTCGGGATGGAGACGTCTGCTACAGGCCACCTCCACCTCCCTAGTTGTCGCCCTTCATCTTGGCGATGTCGTCGCGGAGGCGGGCGGCGGCCTCGTAGTCCTCATCCGCGATGGCCTTCTCGAGCTGGCCCGTGAGGCGGTCCAGGGCCGAGACGGCGCGGCTGCCCGACGTGTCGGTTTTGCGCGAGGGCGACGGCGCAGGGGCGATGTCCTCCGGCTCGTCGTCGTCGCTGTCCGTGTCCGCGTCGTCGTCGGCGGGGATGCCGGCCTCATCGAGGACGGACGACGCGACGAAGATGGGCGCGTCCGTTCGGACGGCCAGGGCGACGGCGTCCGACGGGCGGGCGTCGAGCTGCGCCTCGTCGTCGTCGTAGACGTAGCGGACCTTGGCGAAGAAGGTGCCCTCGCGGAGGTCGTCGATGACGATGTCCGTGACCTCCGCGCCGAGGGCGTCGAAGAGGTTGCGGATGAGGTCGTGCGTCATCGGGCGCGGCGGCTGGATCTTCTCCAGCTCGAGCGCGATGGCCTGCGCCTCGAACGCGCCGATGATGATCGGGAGGCGGCGGTTGCCGTTGACCTCGCCGAGGACGAGCGCGTAGGCCCCGCCCGAGGACGGGCTCGTCGAGAGACCGATGATGTCGACCTGGATGTAGTCCATGCGTGGCGTGCTGAAGCAGTGTCGCGGCCAAGATACGGGCCGCGTGGGAGGGTTGAGAGGTTACACGGTTGAAGGGTTGAGAGGGACGAACCTCTGGGCGGATTGGCCCCGGCGCATCTCCGCAGGGCCAATTTTCCCTCTCAACCTCTCAACCTCTCAACCCCAGAACCTCTCAACCGTCGCCTAGGACCGCCGCCAACGCGTCGACGAAGGTGCGGTTCTCGTCGGGCGTGCCGACGCTGACGCGGACCCAGCCCGGCTCGCCGTCGCGGGCAGCGAGCTCGGGGTACGCCGAGACGTCGCGGATGAGGACGCCGCGCGCGGCGAGGGCGGCGTGCAGGGCGGACGTCGCGAGGGGCGTGCGGAAGAGGAAGAAGTTGGCCGCGCTCGGGACCGCCTCGACGCCCGGCATCGCCGCGACGGCGTCGAACATGCGGTCGCGCTCGGCGATGACGGTCTGGACGTGCTCGGCGAGGAGGTCCGGGTGCCCGAGCGCCTCGATGGTGACGGCCTCCGCGAGGCGGTCGACGAGGAACGGCAGGCGCGCCTTCTCCATCTCCGCGATGAGGTCCGGGTGGCCGACGAGGTAGCCGACGCGGATGCCCGCGAGGCCGATCGCCTTCGAGAAGGTCCGCATCACGAGCACGTTGTCGTGCGTGTCGAGCAGGTCGAGGGCGGTGCGGCCGGTGACGAACTCGTGGTACGCCTCGTCGACGAGCAGCAGGCCCGGGACGCCGGCGGCGAGGCGGTCGAGGGCGTCGTAGTCGGTCGTCTGCCCGGTCGGGTTGTTCGGCGTCACGACGATCGTCAGCGCGGCCCCGGAGTCCTGCGCGGCTTTCAGGATCGCGTCGGGGTCGTGCGAGAAGTCGGCCTCGGGCGCGACGGTGACGATGCGGGCTTCATGCATCCGGGCGACGGACCCGAATAGCGCGAACGTCGGCGCGGGGATGACGACGGGCGTGCCGGCGTCGAGGAAGCACAGGCCGAGCGAGTGGACGAGGTCGTTGGAGCCGCGCCCGACGAGGACGGACCCCGGCCTCACGCCGAGGCGCTCGGTGAGCGCGGCGGTGAGCGCGTGCGGGCGGTCGTCCGGGTAGCGGTTCCACGGCGCGTCGGCGAAGCGCGCGAGGACGGCGGCCTTGAGGTCGGCCGGGAAGTCGAAGGGGCTCTCGTTCTGGTCGAGCTTCGCCCCGGCGTCGGTCGTCGTCGGGACGAGGTAGGCGCGCTCGGCGCGGACGGCGGGGCGGACGAGGTGGAGGGGCGGCATGAGGGTTGAGAGGTGGTGAGGTTGAGAGGTTGAAAGGGAAATGCGGGAGGCGTCTGGATGGCGGAGGGTGCGGCGGAAGGGCCCTCTCAACCCTGCAACCTCTCAACCCTCACCCTTACGGCGAGGGCGTGGGCGTCGAGGCCCTCGGCCTCGGCGAAGCGGGCGATTCGCTCGCCCGTCGCGGCGAGGCGGCCGGCCGAGTACTTCAGGACCGACTGGCGCCGCAGAAAGACGGACACGCCGAGCGCGGAGGCGAAGCGCGCCGTGCCGCCGGTCGGCAGGACGTGGTTCGGGCCGGCGAAGTAGTCTCCGATGGGCTCGGGGCTCGCGTCGCCGAGGAAGACGGCGCCGGCGTGGCGGACGCGCGCCCACAGCGCCTCGGGGTCGGCGGCGAGGATCACGAGGTGCTCGGGCGCGACGGCGTTCGTGACGTCGAGGGCTTCGTCCATCGACGTGCAGACGACGGCACCGCCGAAGGTCGGGATCGAGGCGCGGAGAATGTCGGCGCGCGAGAGGGTGGGCACGAGGCGGTCGACCTCGGCCTGGACAGCCTCGGCGAGCGCCCGGCTCGGCGTCACGAGGACGGCGGCGGCGCGGGCGTCGTGCTCGGCCTGGGCGAGCAGGTCGCAGGCGGCGTGCGTCGGGTCGGCCTTCTCGTCGGCGAGCACGAGGACCTCGGACGGGCCCGCGACCGAGTCGATGCCGACCTGCCCGACGAGCAGGCGCTTCGCCGTCGCGACGTACGCGTTGCCCGGCCCGACGACGACGTCGACGCGCGGGATGGTCTCCGTCCCGTAGGCCATCGCAGCCACGGCCTGCGCACCGCCGACGGCATACACCTCGGACAGCCCCAGAAGCGCACACACGCCCAGAATGACGGGGTGGGGGAGGCCCGTCGCAGGCGTCGGCGGCGAGCACACGACGAGGCGGCCGACGCCGGCGACGAGCGCCGGCACGGCGTTCATCACGACGCTGGACGGCAGCGCGGCCGTCCCGCCCGGCACGTACAGCCCGGCGACGTCGACCGGCAGGATGCGCTGCCCGAGGCGGACGCCGTCGCCGTCGTCGAGCGACCACGACGCGGGCATCTCGTGCTCGTGGAAGCGCCGGACGTTGGCGGCCGCCTGCTCGACCGTCGCGCGCAGCTCGGAGTCGAGGCCGGCGAGCGCCTCTGAAAGTGCCGCGGCGGGCACACGGAGCGCGGCGGGGCGGACACCGTCGAAGCGCTCGGTGAGGTCGGCGAGGGCCGCGTCGCCGCCCTCACGGACGGCGTCGAGTGTCATGCGGACGGACGCCTCGACGTCCGGGTCGAACTGAGACTGCCGCAGGCGGGCGAGGAGCGGGCCGCGGTCGGCGGCGTCGAGGATCGGGAGCAGGGGCACGGAGCGGAGGTCAGCGTCGGAGGCAGACGCGCGACGCCGCGCGCCCTTCCCGCCTCACCAAGCCTTCAAGCCGAGCCGCTGGCTCAGCGGGGATTGGGGAGTGGGGGCTGGGGATTGGCAGAGGGTCTGAGCCGGCGTGCAGGCCTCGCCCGTGCGGGAGGACATCGAGGGGCCGAGAGCAGCACCCCCAACCCCACACTCCGTCAGTCCACGCCCGGCACGCCTGCCTCGACGATGCCGCGGACGAGCGTCGAGAGGTCCGCCCGGACGCGCTGGCCGACGGCGAGGACGTCGTTGTGATCGAGGGCCTCGCCGGACATGCCGGCGGCGGCGTTCGTGATCGTCGAGATGCCGAGGACGGGCATGCCGAGGGCCGCCGCCTGGATCGCCTCCGGGACGGTGCTCATGCCGACGGCGTCACCGCCGGCCATGCGGAAGTAGCGGATCTCGGCGGGCGTCTCGTAGCTCGGGCCCGTCGTGAAGCAGTAGACGCCCTGCTGGAGCGGCACGCCGAGGCGCTCCGCGGCCGCGACCGCGCGCGCGCGCCACGCCGGGTCGTACGGGTCCGACATGTCCGGGAAGCGCGTCTCGCCGGGCCCCGGCGGCCCCGTGAGCGGGCTCACGGACGTCATGTTGAGGTGGTCCGTGATGAGCATCAGCGTGCCCGGCCCGAAGTCGGCGTTGATGCCGCCCGCTGCGTTCGTCAGCACGAGCCCCTTGGCGCCGAGCGCGTGCGCGAGCCGCACCGGGAAGCCGACGGCGCGGCCGCCGTAGCCCTCGTAGACATGCACGCGGCCCTGGATCACGACGACCGGCCGGCCTTCGAGGCGCCCGAACACGAGCCGCCCGGCGTGCCCGGCGACGGTCGAGACGGGGTAGCCGGGGATCTCGCCGGTGGGGATCGCCACGGCGTCCTGGACCTCGTCGGCGAGGGCGCCGAGGCCGGAGCCGAGCACGAGCGCGACCTCGGGCACGAGGTCCGTGCGGGTACGGATAAAGTCGAGGGCGTCAGTCATGGCCGGGAAATGGGGAACGGGACGTGGGGAATGGAGCACTGCAGAGGCCTCGGGGCCGCACCCGTAGGAGTGACAGCTTGGCGGGTCCGCGAGGATGCTGCGCTCGACGGGTTTAGTCGGACCATGCCGCGTCGTCGTCGGCGTCCGGGTCGGGCGGGTCTGCCTCGGCGGCGGCCTCGGCGGCCGAGCGGGCGGTGTCGAAGGAGTGGCCGCGGCGGACGAGGAAGTCCATCGTCTTGCGCAGGCGCTTGCGGCGGTCCCCTTCCGAGGCGAGGCTGCGCCACTTTGCCGCGGCGTCGTCCGTTGCCCGCTCCACGAGGTCCTCGGTCTCGACGAGCGTCTCGATGGCTGCGTCGATGGCGGCCCGGGCGACGCCGCGGCGCA
>JBBSUZ010000099.1:0-9759 GCA_038233965.1 Rhodothermales bacterium
CCAAGATGCCGTCGTGGCTCGTGCCGATGCCCAGCTCGTCCTCGGCGCAGATCATGCCCTGCGACGTCTCACCGCGGATCTTGCTTTTTTTGATCGTGATCTCGGCCGTCTCGCCCGGCGTCTCGCGCGAGGGCAGGTGCAGGACGGTCCCGACGGTCGCGACCGGCACGGTCTGGCCCGCGGCCACGTTGGGCGCGCCGCAGACGATCTGGACGGGCTCGGCAGCTCCCACGTCCACCTGGCAGACGCGCAGGCGGTCCGCGCCCGGGTGCGGCTGCGCATCGAGCACGCGCCCGACGACGACGCCCTCAAACGTCGGCCCGGTCCGCTCGACGCCCTCGACCTCGAGGCCGGCCATGGTGAGCAGGTGCGCGACGTCGTCGGCGGAGCGGCCGGAGTCGACGAGGTCGGAGAGCCAGGAGGCGGAGACGAGCATGGTAGCGGGATACGGGATATGGGATGCGGGATGAGCAGAAGGGCATGTCTGCCCATCCCGCATCCCGCATGCCCCATCCCCTAGAACTGCGTCAGGAAGCGGAGGTCGTTTTCGTAGAGCAGGCGGATGTCGTCGATGCCGTGGCGGAGCATCGCGAGGCGCTCGGCGCCCATGCCGAAGGCGTAGCCCGTGTAGCGGTCCGCGTCGATGCCGACCGCCTCGAGGACGCTCGGGTCCACCATGCCGCAGCCGAGGATCTCCATCCAGCGGCCCTCGCCGCGTGCGGCGTCGCCGCCGTCCCACCAGACGTCGACCTCGGCCGAGGGCTCGGTGAAGGGGAAGAAGGACGGGCGGAACTGCATGCGCCGCGCCTCGCCGAAGAAGTCGGCGGCGAAGGCCGTCAGCAGCGACTTCAACTCGGCGAACGTGCTTGTCTCGTCCACGACGAGGCCCTCGACCTGGTGGAAGAGGCAGAACGACTTGTACGAGATGGCCTCGTTGCGGAAGACGCGGCCCGGCGCGATGACGCGGATGGGCGCGTCGAGCGTGCCCGGCGCGCCGGTGCTGGCCGCGACGGCGGCCTCGAGCACGCGGACCTGCACGGGAGACGTGTGCGTCCGGAGCAGCACGCCGGCCCCGTCGGGCGGCGGCGGCTCGAGGAAGAACGTGTCCTGCATGTCCCGCGCCGGGTGCTCGGGCGGGAAGTTGAGCGCCGAGAAGTTGTGCCAGTCGTCCTCGATCTCGGGTCCGCGCGCGACGGCGAAGCCGAGGCGCCGAAAGGCGGCCTCGATGTCGGCGAGGGCCGCCGTGAGCGGGTGGATCGTGCCCGGCTCGGCCGGAACGGCGAGGCGGCCGGGGAGCGTCAGGTCGAGCGTCGTGGCTCCGGCTGCCGGACCCGACGTCGCAGCCGCAGCAGCGTCGAGGCGGGATTCGGCGGCGGCTTTGAGCGCGTTGAGGCGCTGCCCGAGTTCGCGGCGGTCGGCGGCGTCGGCCTCGCCCATGCGGCCGAAGAGGGCCGTGACGGCCCCGGCCTTGCGCCCGAGGAAGCGGACGCGGAAGGCCTCGACGGCGTCAGGCGAGTCGAGCGGGGCGGCCTCGATGTCGGCGAGGACGGCGGCGATGTCGGCTTCCATCGGGATGCGGGATATGGGATGCGGGATGGGCTGAGCCGTCGGGGAAGCGTCTGCTCATCCCGTATGGCTCTTTCCGCATCCCCTCAAACGAAATCTCCCGCCCGGCGCGAGGGCCGAGCGGGAGCGGTCGAGTCGGCACCGAAGCGAGTTTCCTCAGTTCGTGGCGAACTCGACGACCGCCGTAAAGGCGGCCTTGTCGTGCACGGCGAGGTCCGCGAGAACCTTGCGGTTCAGCGGCACGCCGGCCTTCGAGAGCGTCGAGATGAGGCGCGAGTACGTCGTGCCGTTCATCCGGGCCGCCGCGTTAATGCGGGCGATCCAGAGACGACGGAACTGCCGCTTGCGGTTGCGGCGGTCACGGTAGGCGTACTGCAGCCCCTTCTCGACCGAGTGCTTGGCAACGGTATAGACGTTGCTCCGGCGACCCCAGTAGCCTTTCGCCTGCTTCAACAGCTTGCGGCGACGGCGACGGGAGGCCACGAGATTTTTTGCGCGTGGCATCTTTTGTCCGGTGAGTGTCGGGCCGAGGCCCGGGGGATGGAAACAGGCTCCGAGGAGCCCGAGGAGGGAACGGGCTCGGCCGCGGGGGCCGAGCGAAGGCGTCGCTAGGCGACGATGAGGCGCTTGATGCGCGCCTCGTCGACCTTCGAGACCAGCGTCGACTCGCGCAGGTTGCGCTTGCGCTTCGGCGACTTCTTGGTCAGGATGTGGCTCGCGAAGGCCTTCTTCCGCTTGACGCGGCCCGTCCCGGTCAGCGAGAACCGCTTCTTGGCGCCGCTGTTGGTCTTCATCTTGGGCATCTGACTCTCGGGAAGGGTGACCGGCCCCGGTAGGGGCGGACGACAAAACCGCCCGGTGCGGACGTGCACCGGGCGGCGAGTCGAACCGGGAAGCTAGGCGCGCGCGAGCGGGCGGGCAGGCCGCCCGCGCAGTCTTCGCACCGCTTTCAGCGACGCGGGCGCGTCGGGCGTGCGTTACTCGGCCGCGGGAGTGTCCGGAGCGTCGCCCTCGGGCTGCTCCGTGCGAGCGGGCTTGACGGGCTTCTTCTTCTCGGGCGTCAGCATGATCGACATGCGCCGGCCCTCCATGAGCGCCTGCTGGTCGACCTTCGACAGGTCCGCGAGGTCCTCGATGAAGCGGTCCAGGACAGCCTTGCCGCGGTCCTTGTAGATGATGTCGCGGCCGCGGAACTGGACCCACGCCTTGACCTTGTGGCCGGCCTCGAGGAAGTCGCGCGCGTGGCGCATCTTGAAGCCGTAGTCGTGGTCGTCGGTCTCGGGGCGGAAGCGGACCTCCTTGAGCTCGGACTGCTGCGACTGCTTCTTGCGCTGCTCCTTGGCCTTTTTCTGGGACTCGTAGCGGAACTTGCCGTAGTCCATGATCTTGACCACGGGCGGACTGGCCGTCTCCGAGATCTCGACGAGGTCGAGGCCGCGCTCGCGCGCCATGTCGAGTGCCTGGGCAGAGGGCATGACGCCCATCTGGCCCTCGACGTCCGAGATGACGCGGACTTCGGGCGAGTCGAGGATGTCCTCGTTCATGCGAGCCTCGGGCTCGCGGCGGACCGGCTGCTGGGGCCGGCTTGAACGTCGTCTGGCTATGGTGTGGCCTCTGGTCTGGGGGAGAAAAGTGCTCGGGCGGGGCGCGGGAGGGACCGGGCGGGCTGGAGCGTCCGGAAGAGGATACCGCCTGGCAGGCGTTCTGGTTCGGGGCGATTGCGGGAAAAGGGCCATTCGGGGTTGACCCGGTGTCGGCGCAGGGCACGCGGATCGGGCCGATCCGGGGACGTCTGTGCGCGTTTCTTGCCGCTCGCTTGCCTCCGACCCGATGCGCCTGCTGCTCCTCGCCCTCCTGCTCACGCCCCTGGCCGCCGCCGCGCAGATGGGCACGGTCACCGGCACGGTCCTCGAAGTGGACAGGGTCACGGCCGTCATAGGCGCGAACGTCCGCGTCGGCGGAACGACGCTCGGCGCAGCGACGGACCTCGACGGACATTACCGCATCATCGGAATCCCGGTCGGGACGTACACGGTGACCGCGTCATACTACGGGGCCCCGACCGCATCGGCGTTGGACGTCCAGGTGTCTGAAGGGGCGACGACAACTGTCCTATTCATGTTGACGACTCCTGACGTCACGGAGATCTACCTCTGTGATTACAGTCCGCCGCTCATAACGAACGACCCCATCGGGCAGTCGCGGCTCCTGACGGGCTGGGACCTGGAGAACATGCCGGTCAACCGCTGACGCGATCTTGGCCGCATGGACTGGTTTACCCTCCGCGCCCTCGCCGCCGACTGGCACGACGCCCTCGCCGGCGGCCGCTTCACCGGCGCGTGGACGCAGAGCCGCGGCGAGCTGAGCCTCGCGCTCGACCTCCCGGACGGCCGGGCGACGACCGTCCGCGCCCTCTGCGACCCCGCGCTCCCGCTCCTCTTCCGCACGGACGGCGCGGGCCGGCAGAAGCGCAACACCGCCGACGTCTTCGACGGCCTCCACGGCCACACCGTCGCCGGCGTCCGCGTGGCGGACCGTGACCGTTACCTCTACATCGACCTCGACTCGGGCGACGCGCTCGCGGTCCTGCTCTTCGGCTCGCGCCCGACCGTCCTCTGGATCGCCCGCGCGACGCGCCGCAAGCCCGACGGCTACGTCCGCGAGGCCTTCTTGCGTCCGGCGGATTGGGAGGACGCGCCCGTCCCCGCGCCGCGCGCCGCTGCGGACCCGCGCACGGCCGAGGCGATCCGCGAGCGGTGGCCCGCGCTGTCGAAGTCGGTCGGGCAGGCGCTGCGGACGGCCATGCCGCTTCTGCCCGTCCGCCTCGCCGAGGCAACGGTTCGCGGCATCGGGCTCGACCCGGCGGCTCCGGACCTGACGTCCGACGACCTCGACCGGCTCACCGGCTCCGCCGCCGCGCTCCGAGCACGCCTCGACGTGCCCGCGCCCGTCGTCCTCTGGCGCGGCGACGTCCCGCCCGACGTCGTCGGCGGCGTGCCCGAGGCGCTGTTGCCGGTCGTCCCGGACGTCGTGCCGGACGGGCTCTGCGCCGAGACGTTCGCCACGGCCGACGACGCGTCGCGCGTCTACTCGCGCCGCGCGCTCGCCCTCCGCGGCTTCCTCGCCGCGCTGCGTCCGGCCGAGGCCGCGCTGCTCGCCGCGCACACGCGCCGGGCACGCTCGGCGGACGCGATGCTGGACGAGCTCGGCCAACCCAGCCGGGCCGACACATACGAGGCGTTCGGGCACCTGCTGATGGCGCTCGCGTCGGGGCAGGGGACGGGCCACGACACGATCTCGCTGCCCGACGTGCTCGCGGGGACCGACGACCCGGTCGAGATCCCGCTCGACCCGTCGCGGACGGCCGTCCAGAACGCCGAGGTCTACTACGGCCGCGCCCGTCGCACGCGCCGCGCCCGCGCCGACGCCGAGACCCGCTGGGGATCCGTCCAGGCCGACGCCGACGCCGCGGCCGACCTGCTCGGCCGCCTCCGCGCCTGCACGTCGCGCCCCGAGGTCCTCGCGCTGCTCGACGCCGAGAAGCCCGCGCTGACGCGGCTCGTCGGGCGCGAGGCGGCGGGCGACGCGGCCGAGCCGTTCCGGCGCATCGCGCTGCCGGGCGGCTTCGAGGCGCTCATCGGCAAGAACGCGCGCGGCAACGCCGAGCTGACGACGCGGCTCGCCCGCCCGCACGACCTGTGGCTGCACGCGCGCGGCGTGCCCGGCTCGCACGTCGTCGTCCGCCGGCCGTCGCGGACGACCGTCGTTCCGCCCGAGGCCATCGAGGTCGCGGCGCGGGCCGCCGCGCACTATTCGGACGCGCGGACGCAGGCGCTCGCGCCGGTCATCGTGGCCGAGCGCAAGCACGTTCGCCCGCTCAAAGGCGGCCCGCCGGGCTCTGTCCGCGTCGACCGCGAGACGGTCCTGCTCGTCGCCCCCGGCCTGCCGTGACGGAGCCGGGCGGCGCGTGCCCGCATTCTTCCCGGCACGGCGCCGCCGGCCGCGCGTTCTTGTCCGCAGACAGACCACGACCCCCATGACCGACACCTACGACGTCGTCGTGGTCGGCGGCGGGCATGCCGGGGCCGAGGCCGCGCACGCCGCCGCCCGCCTCGGCGCCCGCACGCTGCTCGTCACGACGCGCCTCGACACGCTCGGCGCGATGTCGTGCAACCCCGCCATCGGCGGCGTCGGCAAGGGCCAGCTCGTCCGCGAGATCGACGCCCTCGGCGGGCTCATGGGGCTCGCTGCGGACGCGACGGGCATCCAGTTCCGGATGCTCAACACGAGCCGCGGCGCCGCCGTCCACAGCCCGCGCTGCCAGTCGGACCGCATGGCGTACGCCGCCGACATCCGCGAGCGCCTCGAAGAGACGCCGGGCCTGTTCTTCCGCCAGGACTCGGTCGTCGATCTCGTCGAACAGGGCGGGCGGATCACGGGCGTCGTCACGCAGACCGGGCTCGAGATCGGCGCCCGCGCCGTCGTGCTCACGAACGGCACGTTCCTCAACGGCCGCATCCACATCGGGACGCAGCAGACGGGCGGCGGACGCGCCGGCGAGGCCCCGGCCGTCGGCATTACGGGCGCGCTGCACCGGCTGGGCTTCGAGACGGGCCGCCTCAAGACCGGCACCCCGCCCCGCATCGACGGCCGCACCGTCGACTACGCCGCCTGTGTGGAGCAACCCGGCGACGATCGCCCGCACGCCTTCTCGTTCCTGACGGACGCCCTGCCGACCGAGCAGCGCTCGTGCTGGCTCACCGCCACGACCGTAGCTGTCCACGACGCGCTCCGCGCCGGCTTCGCCGAGTCGCCGATGTACGCCGGCCGTATCGCGGGCAAGGGGCCGCGCTACTGCCCGTCCGTCGAGGACAAGATCGACCGCTTCGCGGACAAGGCGTCGCACCCGATCTTCCTCGAGCCCGAGGGCCTTCGGACGACCGAGATGTACGTCAACGGCTTCTCGACGAGCCTGCCCGAGTCGGTCCAGACGGCCGCGCTGCGCCTCATTCCGGGGCTGGAGCGGGCGCACGTGCTGCGGCCAGGCTACGCGATCGAGTACGACTACGTCCCGCCGCACCAGGTCCGGACGACGCTCGAGACGCACACCGTCGGCGGGCTCTTCCTCGCGGGCCAGATCAACGGCACGACGGGCTACGAGGAGGCCGCGGCGCAGGGCCTCATGGCCGGCGTCAACGCCGCACGCGCGGCCGGCGGGCAGGACGGCGTGACGCTCGGCCGCGATCAGGCCTACACGGGCGTCCTCGTCGACGACCTCGTCGGGAAGGGCACGGACGAGCCGTACCGCATGTTTACGAGCCGCGCCGAGCACCGCCTGCTGCTGCGCCACGACACGGCGGACCGCCGCCTGACGCGCCTCGGCGCCGCGTGGGGCCTCGCCTCGCCCGAACGCCTCGCGCGCCTCGATGCCCGCGAAGCCGCCATCGCCGCCACGCTCGCCGCGCTTCGCACCACGACCATCGTGCCAGACGTCGTGAACGGGTACCTCGAGCACGTCGGGTCGAGCCCGGTCGCCCGGCCGTCACGCCTGGCCGACCTCGCGCTGCGCCCCGAGGTCGTCCTCGAGGACCTGCTCGCCGCGACCGGTCACGCGGACCTCGTCGCCGAGTCGCCGGGCATGGACCGGACCGTCGACGCCGTCGCGACCGAGCTGCGCTACGCGGGCTACGTCGAGCGCGAGACGGCGCTCGCGGCCCAGATGACGCGCCTCGACCGCCTCGCCGTGCCCGCCGGATTCGACTTCGCGGGTGTCCGCCAGATCACGTACGAAGCCCGCGAGCGCCTCGCAAAAGTCCGCCCGGCGACGCTCGGTCAGGCCAGCCGCCTCGCCGGCGTCACGCCCGCGGACGTCCAGGCGCTGATGGTGCTGCTGCGGCGGCCCGTGGCCGCTGGGGATGCGGGATAGGGGATACGAGATGGGCAGAATCGCTGCTCGTCCCCGCTTCTCATCCCGTATCCCATATCCCGTATCCCGCCCTCCATGTTCGACCCCCTCGCCGCCTTCACCGACGAACAGCTCGGGACGCTGCACGCCTACGCGGCCGAACTCGCGCGCGTCAACAAGGCGTACAACCTCGTCGCGCCGAGTACGGTCCGCGACATCCCCGAGCGGCACGTCCGCCACAGCCTCGCGCTGTCCGTGCGCGCGTTCCCGGACGGGGCGACGGTGGTCGACTGGGGCTCGGGCGGCGGGCTGCCGGCCGTGCCGCTCGCGATCCGCTTCCCCAGCGTCGCGTTCGTCGCCGTCGACGCCGTGGGCAAGAAGACGGAGGCCGTGCGCCTGTTCGCGCGCCGCCTCGCGCTGCCCAACCTGACGGTCTGGAACGGCCGCGCCGAGGCCTACGCCGGGCCCGCGCCGACGCACGCCGTGTCGCGCGCGACGGCCCCGCTCGCCGACCTCTGGCGCTGGTTCGACGCCTGCCGCGTGGACCTCGACGGTCCGCTCTCGGACACGTCGTGGCCGCCCGGCCTCGCCTGTCTCAAGGGCGGCGACCTCACCGACGAGACGGCCGACCTCCTGCGCGCCTTCCCCGACGTCGCCGTCGAGACGGTCGGGCTGGACGAGATCCTGGGCGACGCCTACGCCGACAAGGCCCTCGTCTCCGTGGCGGGGTGAACGGATGCGCGCCCGCCGGCGCAGAGGCCAGCGGGCGCGCAGAGCGTCCGGGGGAACGGTCGGAGGACCTCAGCGGCCGAACGAGTACGTCGCCGCGATCGAGAAGACGCCGTTGCGGACATCCGCGAGCGCGCCCTCGTTGGTCGCGCGCGACAGGCCGAGTGTGTAGCGGCCGTCGACGCCGAACGCGCCGGCACCGAGCGTCACGCCGAGCGCTGCGCCGACGTCCGTCTTCTTGAACACGTCGGTGTTGATCGAGCCGCCGCTACCGGCGACCTCCTCGCTCACCTTGTAGGCCAGCGTCGGGCCGACGTAACCGCCGAGCATCAGGCCCGAGTCCGTGATGGGGGCCGCATAGCGCACGAGGACCGGGATTTCGACGTAGTCGACGCGGTACTCGACACTGTTGTTGTCGCTCGCGACGCCCTTCTGCGAGTAGGACACCTCGGGGCGGATCGAGAGGCCCGGCGCGCCGACGGGGATGTTGGCGTACGCGCCGCCCGTGAAGCCGAGGCGCGGCTGCGTGTTGGGGATGTTGTCGCCCGTGAGGTCGGACACGTTGAGGCCGGCGCGGAGGCCGAACGTCGTCTGGGCCGAGGCGGCCGGGACGGCGAGGAGCGCCGCCAGAGCGACGAGAAGGGAACGGGTGGACATGGGATCAGGAAGTAGATGGGGCCGCGAGGGACGCGGTTCTGGAGTCTCTTCCAACCTCCGTGCCGCCGCGTGTGCAGATCGCGGAAAGCCGGCCGGGACGTCGATTTAGAGCGGTCTGGCGCGAACGTCGGACGGGCTCGGGCGTTGACAGAATCGTGTCACCCGCCATCCTGGCGGGCGGGCCTGTCTGCCACATCGGACGCCCGCGTTCACCCCGCTGCCCACCTGCCGCCGCTCGGCGTCGCTCAAACCGTATGGCCCGCTCGGACCGCTCGCTGAACAAGACGGAACGCCTCTTCGCGCTGGTGCTGCTGCTGCAGAACCGGCCCAACATGACGTCCCGCGACCTCGCCGAGCACTTCGCCGTCTCGCGGCGCACCATCTTCCGCGACCTCCGCACGCTCGGCGAGTCCGGCGTGCCGCTGACCTATGCCGAGGACGGCGGCTACGAGATCCTCGACGGCTACCAGCTGCCGCCGCTGATGCTCTCGGCGCGCGAGGCCGCGACGCTGCTCGTCGGGGCCGAGTTCACCAAGCTCCAGCCCGACGCCAGCCTCCGCACGGACGCCGACGCCGTGGCGATGAAGATCCGCTCCGTCCTCCCGGACTCCGTCAAGAGCTACATCGACAGCCTCCAGGAGCGGACCGTCCTCAGCCCGTTCCACGAGACGCAGGCCCGCGGCGGCGCGACCGGCGACGAGCAGGGGCTGTGGTTCGAACTGTCCGAGGCGACCGCCCGCCAGCGCGTCGTCAAGATGACGTACTACGTGGCCAGCCGCGACGAGGAGACCGTCCGCGAGGTCGACCCGCTCGGGCTCGTCTACTACGCGGACCACTGGAACCTCATCGCCTTCGACCACCTCCGCGAGACGGTCCGCAACTTCCGGCTGGACCAGATCCGC
>JBBSUZ010000100.1:0-9708 GCA_038233965.1 Rhodothermales bacterium
CCCCCGCCCCCGCACCCCGCCCCGCGGCCGCGCCCCCCCGCGCGCCGCCGCGTGCCGACTCACCGGCGCCCGGGGACGCACGCCACGCCCGGACCCGGCGCGCTCGGCGAGCACGCCCTACCTCGGTCGGCGCTTCTTCCGCGAGCGCGGCCAGGGTAGGGACGGCTCGCCGAGCCGTCCGTCGGTTCAACGTGGACGTCCACACGGACGACGCGCCTAGGCGTCGCCGGCCGTGGCGAGCGGGCCCGTCGCCGCCTCCATGCCGTCGTCCGGCACGTCGCGGGCCTCGGGGAGCGGCTGCCCGGCCGGGACCGTCTCCAGCGTGACGCCGCCGCCCGGGGCCGCGTCGATGAACACCGTGTCGCCGTCGGTCGCGAAGCCCGAGAGGATCTGCTCGGCGAGGCGGTTGGCGACGAGCCGCTGGAGGACGCGCTTGAGCGGGCGCGCGCCGAAGGCGGCGTCGAAGCCCTCGCGGGCGAGCGCGTCCGCTGCGGGATCCGTCAGGACCAGGTTGAGGCCGTGGCTCTGCATCGCCATCCGCTGGATGCCGGCGAACTGGATGCCGACGATCTGCCGGATCTGCGCCGGCCCGAGCGGCCGGAAGACGACCGTCTCGTCGATGCGGTTGAGGAACTCGGGGCGGAGCCGCTGCCGCAGCAGCGCCGTCAGCTCCTCGTTCAGCGCCTCCATGCCGGCGTCCGAGATCGGCCCGGCCGAGAGGCGGGCCGCGATGATGTCGCTCCCGATGTTGCTCGTCATGATGATGAGCGTGTTCGAGAAGTCCACGACGCGGCCCTTCGAGTCCGTCAGGCGGCCGTCGTCGAGCACCTGGAGCAGGATGTTCGAGACCTCGGGGTGCGCCTTCTCGAACTCGTCCAGGAGCACGACCGAGTACGGCCGGCGGCGGACGGCCTCGGTGAGCTGCCCGCCCTCGTCGTAGCCGACGTAGCCGGGAGGCGCGCCGACGAGCCGCGAGACCGTGTGGCGCTCCTGGTACTCGGACATGTCGATGCGCACGAGCGCGTTCTCGTCGTCGAAGAGCTGCTCCGCCAGCGCCTTCGCGAGCTCCGTCTTGCCGACGCCCGTCGTGCCCAGGAAGATGAACGACCCCAGCGGGCGATGCCGCTCCTGGAGCCCGGCGCGGCTGCGGCGGACCGCGTTCGCGACGGCCTCGACGGCCTCGGGCTGGCCCACGACGCGCGCGGCGAGCACGGCCTCCATGCCGAGCAGCTTCTCGCGCTCGGTCGCGAGCATGCGCGAGACCGGGATGCCCGTCGCGCGCGCCACGACGTCCGCGATGTCCTCGGCGTCGACCTCCTCCTTGAGCATCGCGCCCGACTGCTGGACGTCCCGCAGGGTCGCGGACGCCGTCTCGATGTCCGCCTCGAGGCCGGGGATCTGGCCGTAGCGGATCTCGGCGACGCGCCCGAAGTCGCCCTCGCGCTCGAGCGCCTCGGCCTCGGTCTTGAGGGCGTCCATCTGCGCCTTCGACTCCTTGATCGTCTGCACGAGCCCGCGCTCCTGCTCCCAGCGCGCCGTGAGGCGGTCGCGCTCCTCGCCCAGGTCGGCGAGTGTCTGCGAGATGGCGTCGGCCTGCGCGTCGTCGCCCTCGCGCTTGACGGCCTCGCGGGCGATCTCCTGCTGCCGGATCGTGCGCTCGACGGCGTCGAGGGCCTCGGGGCGGCTGTCGATCTGCAAGCGCATGCGGCTGGCGGCCTCGTCGATGAGGTCGATGGCCTTGTCGGGCAGGAAGCGGTTGGTGACGTAGCGGTCGCTCAGCTCCGCCGCAGCGACGATGGCCCCGTCCGTGATGCGGACGCCGTGGTGGACCTCGTAGCGGTCCTTGATCCCGCGCAGGATCGCGACGGTGTCCTCGACGCTGGGCTCCTTGACGAGCACGGTCTGGAAGCGACGCTCGAGCGCCTTGTCCTTCTCGAAGTACTTCTGATACTCGTCGAGCGTCGTCGCGCCGATGGCGCGCAGCTCGCCGCGCGCGAGCGCGGGCTTGAGGATGTTGGCGGCGTCCATCGCGCCCTCGCCGCCGCCGGCCCCGACGAGCGTGTGGATCTCGTCGATGAACAGGATGACCTCGCCGTCCGAGTCCGTGACGTCCTTCACGACGGCCTTGAGGCGGTCCTCGAACTCGCCGCGGTACTTCGCGCCCGCGATGAGCGCGCCCATGTCGAGCGCGAGGATGCGCTTGTTCAGCAGGCCCTCGGGCACGTCGCCCTGGACGATCCGGATCGCGAGGCCTTCGGCGATGGCCGTCTTGCCCGTGCCCGGCTCGCCGACTAGGACCGGGTTGTTCTTGGTGCGCCGGCTGAGGATCTGGAGCACGCGGCGGATCTCCTCGTCGCGCCCGATCACGGGGTCGATCTTGCCCTTCGCCGCGGCCTCGTTGAGGTCGCGGGCGTAGCGGTTCAGCGCGTCGTACTTGGACTCGGCGTAGGCGTCGGTCGCCCGCTGCCCGCCGCGCGTCTCCTTGAGCGCGGTGAGCAGGGCGTCGGCCGTGACGGCCTGGGCGCGGAAGGCGTCGCCGGTCGGGCTCTTGGAGTCGGCGAGGGCGAGCAGGAGGTGCTCGGTCGAGACGAAGTCGTCGCCGAGCGTCTCGGCGCGGGCGAGGGCGTCGTCGAAGACGGCGTTGAGCGCGGGCGTCATAAACTGGCCCGAGACGCTCGCCCCGCTCACGCGCGGCAGCGAGTCCAGCACGGCGTCGATGCGGCCGACGAGCGCGGGCACGTTGGCGCCGACGCGCTGCATGAGCGTCAGCGCGAGGCCGCCCTCGTCGGTGAGGAATGCGCTCGCGAGGTGCGCCGGGTCGATGCCCTGGTGCGTCCGGCTCTGGGCGATCTCGGCCGCGCGCTGCACGGCCTCCTGCGCCTTGACGGTAAACTTCTGGAGGTTCATGTTTGGATGGGATATGGGATCCGGGATGGCGCGTGGAGCCGCGCGCGGGATATGCAGAGGGCCTGAGCAGAGATCTACCCATCCCACATTCCCTGTCCCGAATCCCGTCGGTCGGCACACGCGGCGCGCGGGCGTCTGTTTCGGACGGAGAGAGCGAAGGGCGTGCCAGCGGGAGTGAATCTGCCAGGATGACAGCCGTTATTGGTAATATTCAAGTAGACTGCCCCGCCCCGCTTCCCAGCGCTCGAGACACGCTGCCCGCACCCGGATTCGCCGCTCCTGCCTCCAGTGAATCAGCCGCGGGGATAGGCATGTGGGCGTTACAGGTGAGCGGAGGCCTGCCGATACCGGACCGACGACCTCCCCGCCGGCTCATGCCGTCCTCTCCCGACGCTCATCCCGACCCGTGGCGCCAGCCGGCGCGCGCGGTCTCCGTCCGTGTGCTGCGCTGGACGTTGGTCGTCGCGCTCGTCGCCAACGCGGCGTTCTGGTTCGGGCTGCACGCGATCGATGCGGGCTACGCAGACCCGGTCGGGGTGCGGCTCGGTCTTGCGGCCGTGGCGGCCCTCCTGATCGGCCTCAGCGCGGCGTGGCGCTGGTCCCGGCGCGCCGTGATGGGCGTTGGCATCGGCTATCCGATGCTGATCTCAGCCGTCATGACCTACGTCGGCGCGCGTAACGGTCTCGACGGCCCGTGGGCCCTCGGCGTGCTGTCGGGCGTGCTCGGGGCCGGCCTCTGCGCGGCGCTGTACGCGCCGTCCGAGCGCGTCCTGAAGCGCCTGCTCGGCGCGCTGGCGCTGATCGAGGCGCTCGCGGTGTGGGCCGGGCGGACGCCCGAGACGGCCGTGGTCCTGTTCCTCTTCGCGCTGACGACGTACCTCGCCGCGCTCTACCTCGCCGGCGCGGCTCGCCTCGCCGGGCTGGCGCGCTACCGCCGCAGCCGCGACGCCGCGTCTGAGAGCGAGGCGCACATCCGCGCCGTGCTCGACGCCACGCCCGACGCCATCCTGACCGTCGACGCCGACGGCATCGTGCTGAGCGCCAACCCGGCCGTTGAAGGCATCTACGGCTTCACGCCCGACGCGCTCGTCGGGTACCGGCTCACGGACCGGATCGTGCCGCCGTCGGTGCGGGCCGAGTACGACGCCGGCTGGCCGCTGCTGGTCGCCGACGCGGCCCACGGCGCGGGCGGGATGGCGCAGCGCCACCGCGCGCTCGCGCTCCGCGCCGACGGCTCCGAGATCCCGGTCGAGGTCTCGGTCGCGCCCGTCCGCCTCGCCGCCGGGGCCGCGGTCACGCTCAACGTCCGCGACCTGCGGGCGCAGCTCGCGGCCGAGGCCGCGCTCGTCGATGCACGTGATGGGGCCGAGCGGCAGCGCCGCATGCTCCAGGCTGTCGTCGACACGATCCCCGACGCCGTCGTGATGGTCGACGTCCACGACGTCGTGCTCGACGCCAACGCGGCCGTCGGGCCCATCCTCGGCATCGCGCCCGAACGCCTCATCGGGCAGCGCTTCTCGGACCACGCCGTCCCGCCGCGCTACCGCGACGAGCACCGCGCCAAGCTCACGCGCTACGCCGACACGGGCCACATGGGCTCGCTCGGCCAGCGCCTCCGCCTCTTCCTGCTAGACGCGGAGGGGACGGCGATCCCGGTCGGCATCACGGTCCTGCCGGTGACGAGCGCCGAGGGCGAGCCCGTGTTCCTCATCCACTTCTCGGACCTCCGCGACCGCGAGGCCGCGACCGAGGCCCTGATGACGGCCCGCGAGGCCGCGCTCGCCGCCCGCGACGCCGCCGAGGCCGCGACGCGCGCCAAGTCCGAGTTCCTGGCCAACATGAGCCACGAGATCCGGACGCCCATGAACGGCGTGATCGGCATGACGAGCCTGCTACTCGGGACGCCGCTCGACGCCGAGCAGCGTGACTGCGTCGAGACCATCCGCGCCTCGGGCGACGGCCTGCTGACGGTCATCAACGACATCCTGGACTTCTCGAAGATCGAGGCCGGCATGCTCACGCTCGAGGTCGAGCCCTTCGACGTCCGCCACGCCGCCGAGTCCGCGCTCGCGCTCGTCGCGCCCGCCGCTGACGCCCGACGCGTCCACCTCTCGTGCGATGTCGACCCCAAGATCCCGTCCGTCGTCCGCGGCGACGTGACGCGCCTGCGCCAGGTGCTCGTCAACCTGCTCTCGAACGCCGTCAAGTTCACCGAAGACGGGCGCGTCACCGTCCGCGTCTCGCCCGCTCCGCCCGGCGCATCGGGCCAGACGATGCTCGCGGTCGAGGTGGCAGACACCGGCATCGGCATCGCGGCGGACAAGCTCGAGACCGTCTTCGACTCGTTCTCGCAGGCCGACGCCTCCACGACGCGCCGCTTCGGCGGCACGGGCCTCGGGCTCACCATCAGCCGCCGGCTCGTCGAGATGATGGGCGGCACGATCTCGGTCCAGAGCGCGCCCGGCCAGGGGGCGACGTTCCGGTTCACCGTCGCCGTCGAGCCGGCCGTCGCCGAGGCCGCGTCGGAGCCGGCGTGGATCTCGCGCCCCGTCGCGGCCCCCGCGCCCGACGCCGCGCCGCTGCGCATCCTCATCGCCGAGGACAACGCCGTGAACCAGAAGGTCGCCGTGCGCCTGCTCGAGCGCCTCGGCCAGCGCGCCGACGTCGTCGCCAACGGCCTCGAGGCCGTCGAGGCCGTGCGCCGCCAGCCCTACGACCTCGTCCTGATGGACGTCCAGATGCCCGAGATGGACGGCCTGGACGCCACGCGCGCCATCCGCGCCGGCCGCGTGGGCGGGGGCCACCAGCCTGTCATCGTCGCGCTGACGGCCAACGCGATGACCGGCGACCGCGACCGCTGCCTCGCCGCCGGCTGCGACGGCTACCTCTCGAAGCCGGTCCGGATGGACGCGCTCGCGGACGTGCTGCGACAGGTGCCGACGCCTGAGCCGGCCCCGCGCGCGGCGCGCGCGCGCAAGGAGGCGCCGGGCGGCTCACACATGTAGCTTGGCCGGGCTCTACCCCCGACGCCTTGGCGACTCTCCTCCAGCGCATCAGCCTCGGCGTCGGCGCGTTCGTGCTGCTCGTCGCCGTCGCGACCAGCGCCGTGCTCGTCTCGTCCAGCATCGCTGCGCTCGACGACAGCTTCGCCCGCGTCGAGCGGCCGGCCGACGTCTCGCGGACGCTGCTGCGGCTCAACGTCGCCATCGTGGATGCGGAGACGGCGCAGCGCGGCTACCTGCTCACCGGCGAGATGGGCTACCTCGTGCCCTACCGCGGCGTCGGGGCGACGGCCGACAGCCTGCTGGCGCGGCTCGACACGCTCGTCGCGCCGAACCCGGTGCAGGTGGGCCGGATGCCTGCGCTGCGCCGCGCCGTGCAGGCCAAGCAGGACGAGATGGAGGCGGTGCTGCGCCTCGACGCGGCCGGCGACCGCGCGGCCGCGCTCGGGCTCGTCCGCACGGCCGAAGGTGCGGAGCAGATG
The DNA here is from genome assembly GCA_038233965.1 of Rhodothermales bacterium. Taxonomy (GTDB): domain Bacteria; phylum Bacteroidota; class Rhodothermia; order Rhodothermales; family Rubricoccaceae; genus DASVSE01. Next base: position 6,392 of record JBBSUZ010000100.1, read on the forward strand.
ACCGCCGTCCGCGACCAGATCGGCGCGATGCTCGTCGAGGCGCGGCGGATGCGCACGGTCTGGAGCGCGCGCGTCGCCACGGCCCGGCGGCGGGCGCTCGGCGCGACGCTCGTGACCAACGCCATCCTCGCCGTGCTGCTGATCGCGGGCGGGCTGATGCTGCGCCGCCTGCTGCGCTCGCGCGACCGCTTCACCGAGGGCCTCACGCGGAGCAACGCGCAGCTCGCGCAGGCCGTCGCCGAGCGCGAGGCCGCGCTCGTCCACGTGCAGGCGATGCAGGCGCAGGTCGTGCAGCAGGAGAAGCTCGCAGGCCTCGGGCGGCTCACGGCGGGCGTCGCGCACGAGCTCAAGAACCCGCTCAACTTCATCAACAACTTCGCCGAGCTCGCCGCCGAGATGACGGACGAGGCCATCGCAGACTTCGACGCCGGCCGACCGGCCGACGCCCGGGCCGCACTCCCGGACGTCCGCGACAACGTCGGCCGCGTGCAGGACCACGGCCGCCGCGCCGACGAGATCGTGCGCACGATGCTCGTCCACGCGCGCGGCGTCTCGGGCGAGCGCACGCCGGTCCGCATCCAGGACGTCATCGAGACCGCGGTCGAGCAGGCCGTCGGGCCGGTGACGGAGGGCGTGCGCGCCGTCACCGTCGAGACCACCGTCGACGCGGGCCTCGGCGGCGAGACCGTCCTCGGCATCCCGAGCGCGCTCAGCCGCATGCTGCTCAACCTCGTCGAGAACGCCGTGCACGCGACGCGCGAGCGCGCCGGCTTCGAGGGGCCCGGCTTCGAGCCGCTCGTGCGCGTCGGCGCGGCGTGCGGGCACGACCGGATGGGCCACGAGGTCGTGCAGGTGACGGTCGAGGACAACGGCGCGGGCGTCTCGGACGTCTCGCTGCCGCGCATCTTCGAGCCGTTCTACACCACCAAGGCACCGGGGCAGGGGACGGGCCTCGGGCTGTCGCTCGCGTACGACATCGCCGTCGGGCACGGCGGCTCGCTCATGGCGGGCCGCGGCGAAGCGGGCGGCGCGCTGTTCACCGTCACGCTGCCGCTCGCACGCGAGGCGGCCGCCGCGGCGCTCGCGTAGCGCGTCACGCGAGCCCGTGGGCCTCGGCCCACGTCCGGAGCCCGTCGCGGGCCTCGGCGCTGAGCTCGGGGACGGTCACGTCGAGCTCGACCGTGAGGTCGCCCGTGCCCTTGTCCGTCCGGACGCCCTGGCCGCGCACGCGCAGCTTCGTCCCGGGCGCCGTGCCGGGCTTGACCGTCACCCGGACCGTCTGGCCATATGCCGTCGTCACGTTCAACGCCGTCCCGAGCATCGCCTCGACGGCCGTGATCGTCTGCGTCGTCACCAAGTCGTCGCCGTCGCGGCGGAAGCGGGTGTCGGGCGTCACCTGGAACGTCAGGAAGAGGTCGCCGCGCTCGCCCGACGGGCCAGCCTCGCCGCGCCCGCCGAGCTTGATCTTGAGCCCGTTGCGGACGCCCGTCGGGACGGTGAGGCGCACCGTTTCGCCGGTCGTCGGGACCGTCAGCTCGCGCGGCCCGCCAGTGAGGGCCTCCTCGAACGACAGCCGGAGCGTCGCCTCGACGTCGCGGCCGCCGCGCGGCGCGCTGTACCCGCCGCCGGCGCCGCCGGGCATGCCTGCCGCGCCGCCGAAGTAGCGCTCGAAGAGGTCGCCCATGCCGTCGCCGCCGCCGAAGCGGAAGTCGCCCTCGGGCGCCGGTCCCGCGCCGGTCGCGTCCACGCGGACGTACGTGCCGTCGGGCGCGCGGTAGAAACGGCCGCCGCCGGGCGCGCCGGGCGGGGCGTCGAAGCCGCCAAACGGGCTGCCGCTGCCGCGCGGGTTCTGGCGGGCGCGGTCGTAGGCCGCACGCTTCTTGGCGTCGCCGATGGCTTCGTAGGCCTGCTGGACGGCCTTGAACCGGTCCTCGGCGCCCGGGTCCGAGTTGGTGTCCGGGTGCAGCTCGCGGGCCTTGGCGCGGTACGCAGTCTTGATCTCCTTCTGGGAGGCATCGGAGGCGACACCGAGGACGGCGTAGTAGTCGGTGACGGCGGGCATGGCGGGGCGAGGTGAGGAGCTGCGGTTCAAGGGTTAACGCGTGAGGGTGAGTGCGCGAGCCCTAAACGTCACACCTTAAACCAGAATTTAGACGAACGCGCTGAGCCCGGTGATCGCCCGGCCGACGATCAGCGCGTTCATCTCGCGCGAGCCCTCGTACGAGTAGACGGCCTCGGCGTCGGCGAAGAGGCGGCCGACGTCGTGCTCGATGAGGATGCCGTTGCCGCCGAGCAGGCCGCGCCCGATCGCCGCCGTCTCGCGCATGCGGTCCACGCAGACCATCTTGGCCAGCGAGGCGCGCTCGTGGAGGCGCGCCGGCTCGTCGTAGACCGCCCCGAGCCCGAGCATCATCGCCTGGATGCCGACGACGTTGCCGAGCATCCGCACGAGCCCGTCCTGAACGAGTTGGAAGCCGGCGATCGGCCTGCCGAACTGGTGGCGGCGCGTGCAGTAGTCCAGCGTGCCCTCGTAGAGGCCCATCGCCATGCCGCACGCCTCCCACGCGACGCCCGCGCGGGCGACGGCGAGCTGTCCCGCGACATCGCGGAACGACGACACGCCCGGCAGCCGGTCCGCTTCCGCCACCCTGACGCCGTCGAGCGTGATGAGGACGTTCTGGACGGCGCGCTTGGCAATCTTGCCCTCCAGCTTCTCGACCGTGAAGCCCGGCGCGCCCTTCTCGACGAGGAAGCCCTTGACCTGCCCGTCGTCGGTGTCGCGCGCCCAGATCACGGTGACGTCGGCGAAGGTGGCGTTGCCGGCCCACTTCTTGGCGCCGGTGAGCGTCCACGTGTCGCCCGTCCGCGTGGCCGTCGTAGCGAGCCCGGCCGCAGCGTCGGAGCCGTGCTCGGGCTCGGTGAGCGCCCACGACCCGATGGCCTCGAACCGCTCGAGCGGGCCGACCCACTTCTCTTTCTGCGCGTCGCTCCCGAAGTGCCAGATCGAGTACAGGCACAGCCCCCAGTGCACGCCGACGAACGTCCCGATGGACGGGTCGACGCGCGGGATTTCCATCGACACGAGGCCCGTCAGGAAGCCGTCGGTGCAGTAGCGCGCGGCGGGGTCGGGGCCGTAGGCCTCGCGCAGCATCGCCGCAATGTCCGGGACGAGCTCGAAGGGGAAGTCGCCGCGGTCCCAGTACGGGTTGATGACCGGCCGCACACGGTCCAGCATGAACCCGCGCACGACGCCGCGGACGCGCTGCTGCTCGGGCGTGAGCGCACGCTCGAAGAGGGCGTAGAAGTCGGCGTCGGGC
>JBBSUZ010000101.1:0-9669 GCA_038233965.1 Rhodothermales bacterium
GCATCACCGCCGAGCACGACGAAGCGAGCGCCGGCCATCGCGTCCGGCGCCGCGTCGCAGGCGAGCGCGAAGGCGCGGATTCCGGTATCGACGCCCTTCCAGTCCACGAGGCGCCCCGTGAACAGGAAGACGAGGGGGCCGGGGGGCGGAGGCGGGAGCGCGCCGAGGCGCTCGACGTCCGCCTGCTCGAGCGCGACCGAGGCGCGGGCGATCTCGACGTTCTGCGCCCCGAGGCGCGTCATCCGAACGGCGCTCTCCAGCGTCGTCGCGAGCGGGACCGTCGCGCGGCGGGCGGTCTGCCGGACCGCCGGGAGCCAGTGGCTCGCGGCGCGGACCGTCTCGCGGAGACGCTCGCGGAGCCAGTTCTTCCACGGCCATGCCGTCACGAACGCTCCGGGCGCCGACTCGCCGCCGCCGACGGGCCCCCACACGAACGGCACCCCGATGAGCGCGCCGGCCGGGCTCGGCGACCAGTAGCGCGCATACGACGCGTGGACGGCCGCGTCGAACGGGTGCGCGTCGTCGAGACGGCGGACGAAGCCGTGCGCGCCGAGCGTCCACAGGATGTAGTGGATCTGCTCGGAGAGGCCGGACCGCACCTGCCGCAGCGAGTAGTACCGCTCGGACTCGAGCGGGAGCCGGTAGTACGCCACGCGCAGACCCGGGATCGGGCGCACGGCCAGCTCGGCGTCGATGCTCGCCTTCCAGCCCGCGTACGCGACCGCCGTGACGTCGTGGTGGGCCGCGAGGCGCGAGGCGACCTGCCAGCCCTGGCCCGGCTCGGACCCGAGCCCCGGCCCACAGGCGCACGCGACGACGAGCACGTGCTTGCGCGAGGCGTCGTCCCCGCGTCCCATCGGATGCCCGCCCGAAGTCGAGAGGGGGCTCGGCCCGCGACGGACCAGGGTGATCATCATGCCCGCCTCGGCCGTGGCGGCCATCAGGTCCGAGAGGAGCGCCCCGAAGACGCCGAACACGAACACGGAGGCCGTCCCGAGGGTCGCCATGACGCCCGAGGCGGAGGCGCGCGCGGCGAAGACGCCATCGGGTCGCTCCTGAGACCGCAGCACCGCCTGCGCGACGCTCGCGACGGCGGCGGGGAAGGGGAGCAGGGCGAGGATCCACATCAGGGTCGCGTAGGCGTCGTACCGCCCGTCGTAGAGCAGGTGGAGCACGGTCGGCCCGGCGGCCAGCACCACGGCCGAGAACCCGACCGTGAGCACACCGACGCCGACGCCGACCATGCGGAGCGTGCGGCCCTCGGTCCCGGCCAGGCGCGCCTCGAAGAAGGCGGGCACGAGCAGCCGGCCCAGTCCGCTGAAGAGGAAGAGGAGCGGGAAGATGAGGTTGTAGACCGCCCGCAGCGCGCCCGTCTCGTCCAGGCCGGCCCACAGCGGGAGGAGCAGGAACGGGAAGAAGCCGTTGAACCACTCGAGCATGCCGGTGCCCACGGCCCACCCCCCGTACTGCCGGTGCCGGTCGAGCGCCTCACGCGCGAGCGCCGTGTCGCGGACGCGCCGCCTCGGGATGCCGAGGCGCGCCGCGATGTAGAGCCCGGCCGCGAGGCTCGCCACGGCCATGAGGCCGATGCCGGTCGCCTCGTTGAGCCATCCCGCAACCTTCAGAGCGGCGACGCCGCCGACGGTCAGCACGACGTAGATCAGCCCGGACGTGCCGGCCACCTCCGGCCGTGTCTTCGCGTAGCACGCCGAGCGCATCATCCACTGGAACAGGATCGCGGACTGCCCCACGGCGAACGCCGCGAGCGCATGCGACAGGACGGTCTGGCCCGATGCCCACGCCGCGACGGCGCCGGTGCCCACGAGCGCGCCCGCGACCAGCGAGAACCGCCCGTGCCCCGTGAGCACGAGGCGCAGGTAGGCCTCGAACCGGCGCGCGAACCGCCCCGACCCGAACACCAGCATCGGCTCGGCCAGCATCCCGGCGTGGACCACGCCGACCAGCAGGAAGAGCGTGAACGCGACCGTGTAGGCCCCGTAGCCTGCGGGCGTCAGCCACCGCGCCAGCAGCACGTTGACGACGAAGTTGGCGCCGGCAAAGCCGCCCTGGTCGATCGCCGCCCACACTCCGCGCTGGAGCCACGGCCCGCGAAGGAAGCTGGAGACGGCGGAGCGAACAGAGCGGAGCATCAGCGAGACGGGTGAGATGCGGACAGAGGAACGCTATAGGCGCCGAATATCGGCGCGCGGGCGGTCCGTCTGAATCCAGGCACGCGCTTTTCCGGCAAAGCTCTCCCGTTCCAGGTCGCCGCCGGGTCACGGTCGCTGGCGCCTCGGGCCGAGGCGCGTGCTGCTGCGCGACCTTCTCGACGTCGGAGGGATCATCGCCTCAGCGTCGGCGCCGGCGTGCACGGCGGAGCGCGTATCGAGGTCGTGCTCCCACGCTCGGCCGTAGCGAACGAGCGCAACCGGCGTGTCTCACGGTTCTCACAGGGCGGAGGGCGGCCTGAATCCCTAGATTCCAATCCGTTCCATCCGGACCGTTCGTGAGCCCGCGCGAGAGACATCTTCCGAGTCCGCCCGCAGTGACGACGTCAGCGTTGATAACCGCCGAAACCGCCGAGGTCACCCCATGATGCCGCACCACGACCTGCACGCCGAGCGGCACCGGACGGACCGGATCGGCTGGCTCCGCGCCGCCGTCCTCGGCGCCAACGACGGCGCCGTGTCGGTCGCCAGCGTCGTCGTCGGCGTGGCCGCAGCGCCTTCGGCGACGCCCGAGGCGGTGCTCCTCGCGGGCGTCGCCGCGCTCGTCGCCGGGGCCATGTCGATGGCGGCCGGCGAGTACGTCTCCGTCCAGTCCCAGGCCGACACGGAGACGGCCGACCTCGCGCTGGAACGGGCCGAGTTGGCCGCCGACCCCGCCGGCGAGCTCGCCGAGCTGGCGGGCATCTACGAAGGGCGCGGCCTCGACCGCGACCTCGCGCTCCGTGTCGCCGAGCAACTCACCGTGCACGACGCGCTGGAGGCGCACGCGCGCGACGAGCTCGGCATCACCGAGGCGCTGCGCGCGCAGCCTCTCCAGGCGGCTCTCGCGTCTGCCGCCGCCTTCGCCGTCGGCGCCACGCTCCCGCTCGGGACCGCCTTCGTGGTGCCCGCGTCCGTCGTCCTCGCCGCCGTCTCCGCGGCGACGGTCGTGACGCTGCTCGTGCTCGGCGCCCTCGCGGCCTATGCCGGCGGCGCGCCGATGGTCGCGGGGTCGCTCCGCGTCGCCGGGTGGGGGATTCTCGCGATGGCGGCGACGGCCGCCGTGAGCACGCTGGTCGGCGTCGCCCTCTGAGGGTCCGTCGCCGGATGCCCATGCTCAGCCGAGCCCGAGGAGGAGGCCGCCCTGGTAGATCACGAACGAGAAGGCGTAGGCCAGCACGAACATGTAGCCCCACATCACGGCGGGCCAGACCCACGAGTTCAGCTCGCGCTTCGCGATCGCGAGCGTGCTCATACACTGGAGCGAGAAGACGAAAAAGACCATCAGCGAGACGGCGACGAGCGTCGTGAAGACGGGCCGGCCGTCCGGGTAGCGGTCCGCCTTGAGCGCGTCGCGCAGCGAGACGCTTTCCTCGGTCGCGTCGGCGCCGGCGCTGTAGATCGTGGCGAGCGCGCTCACGATCACCTCGCGCGCGGCGAACGAGGCGACGATGCCGGCCGACATCTTCCAGTCGAAGCCGAGCGGGCGCATGACGGGCTCGAGCAGGTGCCCGAACTGCCCGAGGTAGCTGTGGCGGACGCGGTAGCCGGCGGCCGCGTTCTGCGCGGCGATCCCGTCGGCGTCGGCGGCGTCGAGGGCGGACTGGACGCTGGCGCGGGGCGTCGCCTGGAGTTCGGGGCGCTCGTCCATGTCGATGCGGACGAGCGACTCGCGCGCCCCCTGCGATGCCTCCGTAGCCGCGGCCGAGCGGGCAGCGAGGTCGGCCGGGACGTCCACCTTCGGGTAACTCGCGAGGACCCACATCACGAGGCTCAGGCCGAAGATGATCTTGCCGGCGCGGGAGACGAACATCATCGCGCGGTCGCGCATCCGCCGCCAGAGGTACTTCGGCTGCGGGAGGCGGTACGGCGGCAGCTCCATCACGAACGTCGAGCCTTCGCCCTTGAACACGAACCGCCGGAGCACCCAAGCGGCCGCGAACGCCATCACGGTCCCGAGGACGTAGAGCGACACCATCGCGAGGCTCTGGTAGCCGACGACGCCGAAAATCGCCTCGTTCGGGATGAAGGCGGCGATGAACAGGACGTAGACCGGCAGTCGGGCCGAGCAGCCCTGGAGCGGGACGACCATGATCGTGATGATCCGGTCGCGCTCGTCCGCCAGCGTCCGGGCGGCCATGATGCCGGGGATGGCGCAGGCATAGGCCGAGAGCATCGGCACGACCGAGCCGCCGGAGAGGCCGACGCGGCGCATCGCGCGGTCCATGATGAAGGCCGTGCGGGCCATGTAGCCCGTGTCCTCCATCAGGCCGAGGAAGAAGAACAGCAGCAGGATCTGCGGCAGGAACACGAGCACGTTGCCGACGCCCGAGAGCGCGCCCTCCACGAGTGCGTCCTCGACCGGCCCGTCCGGGAGAATCGTCCGCAGGCCCTCGCCCGTCACGCCAACCAGCCACTCGATGGCGTCCATCGCGGGCGTCGCCCACGAGAAGACGGCCTGGAAGATGACGAGCAGGACGGCGCCGAAGATGACCGGCCCCCAGATGCGGTGCGTGACGACGGCGTCGATCTTGTCCGAGAGCGTCCGATCGCCGGGCTGCGCCGTCCGCGTGACGACGTCGGCGGCGACGGGGCTGATCCAGCCGTAGCGGCCCGTCATCTCGGCGGCTTTGTACGGGACGCCGCGGCCGTCCATCTCGGCGCGCGCTTCTGTGACGGCGGCGTGGAAGGCGGGTGCCGTGTCGGCCCACGACTCGAGGAGCGTGTCCGACGCCAGCGCGCCGACGACGTCGGCGCGGCGGCGGGCCGGAGAGAGGCCGGGCCGCTCCTGGTCGAGCACGCCCGCGAGGTCGGCGACGGTCTGTTCGACGGCCAGCATCACTTTCCACGGAACGCCGGCCGACGGCGGCGGCGGATCGAGGACGGCGGCGCGGAGCGCGTCCAGCCCGGCCCCGGTCTTGGCCGAGACGGGGATGACGGGCACGCCGAGGCGCGTCGAGAGCGCGGGGACATCGATCGTGATGCCGCCCTCCTCGGCGGCGTCCGACATGTTGAGCGCGATGACGGCTGGCAGGCCGAGGTCGAGGATCTGCGTCGCGAGGTAGAGGTTGCGCTCGAGGTTGGTCGCGTCGAGGACAGCCACGACGACGTCGGGCGCCGGCTCGCCGGCGATGTGGCCCGTGAGCGCGTCGAGCGCCACGCGCTCGTCCATCGAGCGCGGGCTGAGGCTGTAGGTGCCGGGCAGGTCGATGACCTCGACGCCCGAGCCGCCCGAGAGCGTCCCGGACGACCGCTCGACGGTCACGCCGGGGTAGTTGCCGACCTTCCGGTTCGCGCCCGTGAGGGCGTTGAACAGCGTCGTCTTGCCGACGTTGGGGTTGCCGGCGAGCGCGACTGAGCGGACCGCCGCCCGGGGCAGCGTGGGAGCCGGGGCGAGGGTCTCAGCCACGGCGGACGGTCAGGCCGGCGGCCTCGTGCTTGCGGACCGACAGGTGGAAGCCGCGCACGCGCAGGTCCATCGGGTCACCGAGGGGCGCGAGGCGGACGACCTCGACGGGCGTGCCCGGGACCAGGCCCATCTCGAGCAGACGTCCGGGGGGCGTTCCGGAGAAGCCGGTCACCGTGGCGTGTTCGCCGGCGGCGAGCTGGTCCAGCGTCGTGTCGGCGTCCACGGGATCAGGGCGCGTCGGTCGCGAAGAGGCCCATCGCGACCTCGCGGCGCAGTGCCACGCGCGACGCGCCGAGGCCGAGCACGCACTTGTCGCCGGTGGCCATGACGCAGGCCTCGCAGCCCTCGCGCACGCCGAGCTCGCGGAGGCGGTCGCACGTGGTCGCGTCGAGGCCCATGAAGCACAGGCGCACGACCCGGCCGACCGGGAACGAGGTGACGGGGGACGGGAGCGACATGGGCAGCGCTTATCTGGACCGCGTCTAAGATACCGCGCCGGGCCCGTCGGATCCCCGCCGGCGGCAAATCGACACGCTCGTCACAGAGCGATGCGGTCTGCGACGGTGTGGCCGCCTGCGGCGGCACCACTCCGGACGATTCCGTCGGAGATTACACGGCCCACCCGCGACTCCATGCCCGACGCCGCCGTGCCCGACGACCAGCCCCGCAACCCCCTCCACGGCGTCACGCTCGAGCGCATCCTGCGCGACCTCGTCGACTACTTCGGGTGGCCCGAGCTCGGCGAGCAGGTCCGGATCCGCTGCTTCACGCACGACCCGAGCGTCGCCTCCAGCCTGCGTTTCCTGCGGAAGACGCCGTGGGCGCGCGAGCAGGTCGAGTCGCTCTACCTGTTCATGCTGCGCGAGCTCGCCCGCAAGTCGCGCCCCTGAGAGGGCGTTCCGTGCGCGCCGTCGCTGAGGGCGGTCGCGAGGTAGGGCGCGGTCCGGCTGCCCGGCATCTGCGCCACCTCTCGGGGAGCGCCTTCGGCCACGATCTGGCCGCCCTCGTCCCCCGCGCCGGGGCCGACGTCGACCACCCAGTCGCTACCGACGACGAGTTGCATGTCGTGCTCGACGGCGATGACGGTATGGCCAGCGTCGACGAGCCGGTCCAGCTGACGGGCGAGGCGCTCGACGTCGGCGGGGTGCAGGCCCGTCGTGGGCTCGTCGAGGATGTAGAGCGTCTGCCCGCGTCCGGCGCGCTGGAGTTCGGTCGCGAGCTTGATGCGCTGCGCCTCGCCGCCCGAGAGTTCCGTAGCAGGCTGCCCGAGCCGGAGGTAGCCCAGCCCGACCTCGCGCAGCGTGTCCAGGCTGCGGAAGACGGGCGCGTCGTCGCTGAAAAAGTCCCAGGCGTCGTCCACGGTCATGCCCAGTACGTCGGCGATGGTGCGGCCGCGGTAGAGGACGTCCAGCGTCTCGGGGTTGTAGCGCGTGCCGTGGCAGACGGGGCAGGGCGCATAGACGCTCGGCAGGAACAGCAGCTCGACCATCACCCAGCCCTCGCCCTGGCAGTGGGGGCAGCGCCCGCCTTTGACGTTGAACGAGAAGCGGCCCGGCCCGTAGCCGCGCTCGCGGGCCAGCGGCGTCGCGGCGAACAGCTTGCGGACGTGGTCGAAGAGGCCGGTGTACGTCGCCATGTTGCTCCGGGGCGTACGGCCGATCGGCTTCTGGTTCACCTGTACGAGGCGCGAAATCGCGTCCACGTCGCCGCCGAGCCGTGCCGCGACGCCCTGTGCCGGGGCGTCGTCGAGGGCGTCTTCGTCGGCCGGCTCCGGCGGCCCGCCGAGGTGGGCGGCGAGCGTCTCGGCCAGCACGCCGCTGACGAGTGTCGACTTGCCCGAGCCCGAGACGCCGGTCACGCACGTCATCACGCCGAGCGGGAAGCGGACGCTCAGGCCGTCGAGGTTGTGGCGCGTGACGCCGCTCAGCGTGATCCAGCCGGACGGCTCGCGCGGCGGGTGCGCGTCTCCGAGGTCGGTCCGAAACAGGTACGCGGCCGTCTGGGACGCCTCGACGTCGCGCAGGCCCTCGGGCGGACCGCTGTACAGAATCTCGCCGCCGCCTTCCCCGGCGCCCGGCCCCACGTCCACGATCCAGTCCGCGCGGCGCACGACGTCGAGGTCGTGCTCGACGACGAAGAGCGAGTTGCCGGCGGCCTTCAGGTCGGCGAGGGCCGAGAGGAGCGCCTCGGTGTCGGCGGGGTGCAGCCCGGCCGAGGGCTCGTCGAGGACGTAGACGACGCCGAACAGGTTGGAGTAGAGCTGCGTCGCGAGGCGCAGGCGCTGGAGCTCCCCGGGCGAGAGCGTGGGCGTCGAGCGGTCGAGCTGCAGGTAGCCCAGGCCGAGGTCCAGCAGCACGTCCAGCCGGGCGACGAGGTCCGCGGTGAGACGCTGCCGGGCGATCGCCTGCGCGGGTTCGTCCCGGGCGAGCTGTTCGTGTCCGTCCTCGTCGCCCGTCGCATAGGGACGCACCAGGGCGGCGACGTGCTTGAGGGGCAGGCGCGAGACGTCGGCGATGTCGAGGCCCTCGAACGTGACGGCGAGGGCCTCGGGGCGCAGCCGCTTGCCGTGGCACGTCGGGCACTCGGTCGCGATCATGTACGCCTGCACGCGGCGGCGCATGGACGCGCTCTCGGTGTTCGAGAACGTGTGCATCACGTGCCGCCGGGCGCTGCTGAAGGTGCCCATGTAGTTGGGCTCGGCCCCGCGCTCGACCGCCCGGCGGGTCCGCTCGGGGCTCAGGCCCGGATAGACCGGCTCGACGGGCTGCTCGTCCGTGAACAGGATCCAGTCGCGCGTCTCCTTCGGCAGGTCGCGCCACGGGACGTCGACGTCGATGCCGCGCGTCACCAGGATGTCGCGCTGGTTCTGGCCGCCCCACGCCTGCGGCCACGCCGCGACGGCCCGCTCGCGGATGGTGAGCGACGGGTCCGGGACCATCGAGGCCTCGCTCACCTCGTAGACGCGGCCCTGGCCGTGGCAGGTCGGGCATGCGCCCTCGGGCGTGTTGGGCGAGAAGCCCTCGGCATACACGATGCCCTGCCCCGGCGGGTACGTCCCGGCGCGCGAGTACAGCATCCGGACGAGGTTGGAGAGCGTGGTGACGCTGCCGACCGACGAGCGGGCCGTCGGTGCGCCGCGCTGCTGCTGAAGCGCGACGGCCGGCGGCAGGCCTTCGATGGCATCGACGTCGGGCGCGCCGACCTGGTGGAAGAGGCGGCGGGCGTAGGGCGAGACGGACTCGAGGTAGCGCCGCTGCGCCTCGGCATACAGCGTCCCGAAGGCGAGTGACGACTTGCCCGAGCCGGAGACGCCGGTGAAGACGACGAGCGCGTCGCGCGGGACGTCCAGCGAGATGTCTTTGAGGTTGTGCTCCCGCGCTCCGCGGACCTGCACGAATCCGGAGAAGCTAGACGGCGTCGACATGGTGAGGCGAGAATGAAGCTGAGACAGGGGATGGGCGAGCCAGAGCGACTGTGCCACGCTCGGACGTCCTGTCGCTCACACCGGAGCGTCGAGCGGCTGGGTGCGGTACGCGTGAGCCTCGTGGTCCCGTTCCGCGAGCGGTTCACGTCCGGAGAATCCTGGCTCAGGCCGCATTCGGGCTCGGCGTTCCCTCACCGGGATGGCTGCTCGACAGACACAAAAAGGCCCCGTAGCGCGGACAGAGTCCATGCCACGGGGCCTTCAGGGGTGGAGATGCCGGGAGTCGAACCCGGGTCCGAACGACGCTACAGTCCAAGTTTCTACGCGCGTAGTCAGCAGATTCTGGGTCTTTGCCTCTCCGACATGGCCCACTGACAGGCTTCCGGAAAGGCGCAGGCTGATTGTGTCTCGTCCCTTGTGCTCAGCCGGAGCGTCCGGGACCATCCCATTCTAAGCGGTACCGCGCACATCGTTTATGGGCATCCGTCGTGCGCGATAGCTAACGGCGTAAAATTACGCGGCCAGCTGGTAGGAGTAGTCGTTCGCAGCTACAATTGCGGTTCAGTGGAGGTCACGGGCGTACTGAACACCACCCGGCGCGCGGCCTGCCGCACACGTCACTCGTCGAA
>JBBSUZ010000102.1:0-9607 GCA_038233965.1 Rhodothermales bacterium
CTCGGGTGCCTCCGCCGCGGTGGCGACCGCCACGTCACCGTGGCCCGCTGTCGGCGCAGGATTCGGCGTTGCTGGCCGCGTGGGGCTCCTGAGCGGCTCCACCGCGTAGCGCACACCTACCCGATGCACTTCAACACTGATAATTTGTCATCCTGAACGTGTTTCAGGATATGTATTTGTATTCTCGCGTACGGTGGACAAGGCGAAACGCAGGTCCTGAAACACGTTCAGGATGACAAGTAGTGGGGGTTGCGGTCAATAGAAGAGGGTCGTCCCGTCATCCCGTCGTCCCGTCGCCTACCGCAGGGCGACGCGGACGCCGAGGAGCGGCTCGAAGCGGCGCTCGGCGAGGAAGCGGCCGGGGCCGTCTCCGGGAAGGCGGCGGTAGCCGTAGCGCGAGCGGACGAAGAGCTGCCCGCCCATCCCGACCGGCGCCGTGACGTCGAGCACGAGCGCGTTCTCGTCGCCGAGGCTGCCGAGGAAGCCGAACAGGCCGCGGAAGCCCTGGCGCTCGACGCTCAACTCGGCGCGCGCGCGGGCCGGCAGGCGCGCGGCGACGCGCAGGCCGTAGGCGCTCGCGCGGTCCGGCCCGATGTGCCGGCGGATGTGCTGCCCGAACTCGAAGCGCCCGAACGCCACGAAGCGGACGTCGACCACGACGTCGACGCCGCCCGAGAGGCTGTCGAGCGGCGTCCCGACGGGCATCGACACGGCCGACCGGCCCGAGACGATGCGCTCGTCGGCGTTGGAGATGGCGTAGAACGGGTTGACGGCGCCCGGGAGGAAGCGCGACGTCGAGACGAAGACGGCGGCGCGGCCGGTCGCGCGGAGCGTCGGGCTGGCGCGGAAGGCGTCGCCCTCGATCCCGGCGCCGACGCCCGTGCCCTGGCCGAGGTAGCGGGCGACGGTCACGAACGGGACGACGCCGAACGGCGCGTCGGCCTGGCCGAGCGTGGCGCGGAGCGTCGCCTCGAGGCCCGTCAGGGCGGAGTCGCCGGGTGGGCCGAGGTCGCGGAGCCCGCCGAGCGTCAGCCGGAGCCCGCCGAGCGGCCCGACGTGCGCGTCCGTCCGGAGCGACACCTCGCCGCCGACGACGCCCGAGAGGCGGACGTCGTCCGTGAACGCGGCGACGGAGACCAGCCCGGCCTCGATCGCGGCCTCGGCGCCGAGTGTGCGCTCGTCCCACGCCGTCGTCGTGCGGTAGTCGCGGGCGAGCGCGCCCGCGCCGAGCGTGACGTGCTCGGTCGGGCCGAGGCGGAGGTAGAGCGGCTGCCGCGCGCTGCGGTCCAGCCGGATGTACTCGACGGCGCGCAGGAGGTCATACGCCTCGTCGGCTTCGGGGCCGTAGAGGCCGCCGATGGTGGGGTGGATCGTGGCGCCGAGGCCGGCGCGGACGAGGCCGCGGCCGGCGGCCACCTCGGCGCGGAGCGCGCCACGCCAGCGGTCGGGCAGGTACGCCGCACCGCCGAACAGGCCGACCTGGAGGCCCGCGTCGGGCCGCGTGCCGGTGTCGCGGAGCGCGTCCCCGTCGAACTCGAAGAGGTCGTCCCCCGAGCCGAACGCCGGCGGCGGCGTCTGCGCCCCTGCCGCCCGGCCTGCGAGCAGCACGAGCACGGCGAGCCACCGGACGGTCATGCGAGTCGGAAACGGCGTCGGGCAGGGCATCGCGGGGCAGCGGGCGGAGCTGCGAAGCTAGACCCGCCAGCGCAGGGCCCGCACATGACGCCGGGACGAGGGATTTGCAGAGTGGAGAACCGGGCGCGTCCGGCCGTGGTAGCCCGGTCCGAACGCCGTTCAACACAACCCAAACCGCGCCGTGGGGCCCGATTTACGCCTTCCGCTGTTCCCACTCGGGCTCGTGCTTCTGCCAGGCGAGCCGGTGCCGCTGCACATCTTCGAGCCGCGCTACAAGGAGATGGTGCGCGTCTGCCTCGACGAGGACAGCCCGTTCGGGATCGTCTACGCGTCGCCCACGGCGCTCGCGGCGGTCGGCTGCACGGCCCGCATCCGCAGCGTCGCGACGCGCTACGACGACGGCCGGCTGGACATCGTGGTCATCGGCGAGGACCGCTTCCGCGTCGGCGACGTCCACCGCGACCTGGTCTACCTCACGGCGGACGCGACGCCGGTCGAGGACGACACGGCAGAGACGGCGGTCCGGACGCGCCAGCGCGTCATCGCGCGGCACATGAAGCTGCTCGAGCTCGCCGGCGAGACGGTCCGCCCGGGCCTCTACGAGGAGCCGTTCCCGCTGTCGTACGTCGTCGGCCGGAATGCGGGGCTGGACCTCGACGCCCGGCAGGCGCTGCTCGAGACTGACTCCGAGGAGGAGCGCCTCGCGACGCTCTCGGCGCACCTCGGGCGCCTGCTCGTCCGGGTCCGTGAGGCGCGCAAGATCAGCACGCTCGCCCGCGGCGACGGCCACGCGACCGGCTTCCCCGAGCCGGACGGCGCGGCTGAGTGAGAGGCGGATTGATTTGAAGGCGTGTCGGCACCGGATGACGTCCCCTCGGGAGAGCAGGGCCGCCGAGTTCTCCGGGCTGACCCAGACGCACACTCAAAATCAACGTCATCCCGGACGTGATCCGGGATCTCCTCGGCGTCGGTCTGTGCAGGGCCGGTCCATTCGAGCACGTCCGACCGTCCAGGAGATCCCGGCTCGGGGGCCGGGATGACCGAGCATCGCGGGCCTGTCGAAGAACGTAGCGGCCCTGCCTCGGGAGCGGGACAGGGTGAGGGTCCGCCATGGCATGGTCACATGCGCAACAACCCGCCTCCAGTACTTCGACCATCGTTTCCGGACAGGGTCGCGTTCTACTCGATCCACCACACCCGGCCCCTCCTGTGGGCCGCGCCGTCGCTGCGCGGACAGGAGGGGCGCATCTCCGGGACGGAGGTGGAAGCTGGACGACGAACGTGCGCGCACAGCCTACGACTCACTGGGCGCCGGGTACGTGATCTCCGTTCCGCTGACACACGCGAAGTCAGTCAGCGCGTGCGGGTCGGCGCGGCCCGGCGTGATCAAGTCCAGGACGTCCCAGCCGCGTACGACGAGCGCGTCCGCGATGAGGCGGCGGTGGCAGCGCCAGGGGACGGCCTCGGAGCACATCATCGACGTCCGGCGCTCGGCGGCGAGCGCTTCGAGCGAGGCGAGGCCCTCGGCGAAGGCGTCGGTCGCCATGTAATCCGCATAGGCGGCGAACGAGGCGACGCGCCAGCCCGTGTTGGGCGAGTCGTCGGCGGGCTTGCCGCGGCGTCCGCCGAGGTCGGGACAGTGCGTGTAGCCGATGCCGCGCCCGGCCAGCGCGTCGCGCAGGGCGTCCTGCGAAAAATGCGGCTGGCGGCGCGAGCCGGGGAAGCGGCGGACGTCCGCGATGTGCGCGATGCCCGCGCCGGCGAGCAGGTCCAGAAAGGCCTCGGGCTCGCGGTTCGAGTGGCCGACGGTCCAGATGCGCGGGGAGGGAGGCGTCATGACGCGAACGGAG
This sequence comes from Rhodothermales bacterium, assembly GCA_038233965.1. Classification (GTDB taxonomy): domain Bacteria; phylum Bacteroidota; class Rhodothermia; order Rhodothermales; family Rubricoccaceae; genus DASVSE01. The sequence goes on from JBBSUZ010000102.1 coordinate 3,486, forward strand.
CGGCGGGGCGGCGGAGGCTCGTGACGATGCCCGAGACCGTCAGCACCAAGAAAAGCACGACGGCGATGGCGTTCAGCATCCCGCCCCACTGCCGCAGCGCGAACGTCCCGGGCAGCAGGTCGCCGGCGAGGCGCAGCACGAGCGACCCGTGCAGCAGCGCGAGCGGCACGTAGGCCGTCGGCCGGTACGTGATCGGCACGCCCAGCACGGACGGGAAGATGATCGGTGCGTGCCCGAAGATCATCGAGAACACGAAGCCGACGAAGACGGAATGCAGCACGGCGTCGTAGGCCGGTCCGGCTGCGACGGCGCCGAACACGGCCGCGAGCACGCCGCCGACGGCGAGCCAGCCATAGCCCGAGAGCAGGCAGACGGCGATGAACCGCGTCAGCTCCGTCCGCCGGACCGTGAACCGGGCGACGTCGTAGCGCGCCAGCCACGCGGCCAGCGCCACGAGGACGACGCCAGCGGCGCGCCACCCGCTCTCGGGCCACGCGCTGGCCACGCCGAGGGCGACGACGAGCGCGCCGGCCAGCGCCAGGAACAGCCGCTCGACGCGCGGCGGGTGGAACAGCATCCGGCTGAGTTCGAGGCGCTCGCCCGCGATCGTCAGCACGAGAAAGCCGAGCCACGCCGGCACGACGCGGAAGACGGGCGCGCCGCCGAGCCACGCCGCGTTGCCGACCAGCAGCGCGAGCGCGCCCAGCGCCATCACGACGACGAACGGCTCGAACTGCATCCGCAGCACGGCGACGAAGATGGCGACGAGCACGGCGCTCCCGATCACGACGAGCACCGGCCCGCCCACCCCGCCGACGCCGGCGAGCACCAGCGCCCCGCCGGCGCCGGTCGCGGCGGGCGCCGCGTATGCCCAGCCGCGCCCGAGCGCGACGGCCCGCTCGAGGCTGATGAGCGTCCCGAGGAAGCCGCAGACCATCAGCGGCCCGTGCGCGAGCGCGAGGTCCGGCCGGAACATGGCGAGCGGCCACGCGAGACGCAGGAGACCGGCCCAGAGGCCGGCGAGCAGCGCCAGGATGGCCAGCACGAGGAGCGGCGTCCGGGTCCACGGTCGGTCGGTCATGCGCGGCTGCGGCTGGCCCGGGACACGCCCGAGGTGATTGTGAAGGATCAATGAGAACCTTCGCCCGGCGGTCGGGTTAGGGCGTCTGGAGCCTCGGGCAGTGTGCCCGGCTGCTCGTCTGGACCCGGGCCGACCGTCCACTTCCACTCCGACCATGATCCGAACCGCGCTCTTCTCTCTCTTCGCCCTCGCCTTCATGGCGGGCTGCGACTCGACCGCCGACCAGGTGACGGGGGTGTGCTACTGCACGTTCTACCGCGGCGACCCGCAGGAGTACGACCTGCGCGCGCTGAGCCGCCCGGAGCAGGTGACCGAGTGCCAACGCAACGACCGAAACGCGGGCAACTTCGGCGGGTCGTGCCGTCTGAAGTAGACCCCGCGCCTCCATTCCGGCGGTCCCAGACGGCGAGACCTCCGGGCAGGCCGGTATCAGTCGGCGGGCGGACGGAACTCGATCGTCGGCGTCGCCTCGGAGAAGGTGGCCAGCAGGCACAGGTTCTCGTCCGCGTCGACGGCGTGGGGCGTGCCGGTGGGCATGAAGACGTGCGTGCCGGGCGTGAGCGCCGTCGGCGGCGCGTCGCCGAGCGTGATCGCGCCGCGGCCCTCGATCACCGTCAGCGCGACGTCGCACGAGGCGCGGTGCTCGGGGAGGCGGCCGGCGGCGGGCACGCAGAACAGCATCTGCCGGATGCGGTCGGTCTGGAGCAGGATGCTCGTCGTGACCGCGCCGGGCGTGAAGCTGGCGCGGTCGGGGATGGAGGAGATCACGGGCTGCCCGGTGGCGGGCGTCGGGGACGCGGACATGGTCGAGTCGGGGGTGTGAATCAGAGTGAAGGCGTGCCGGCTGGAGTGCCGCCTGCCGGCCGGGTGTGCTCGGCCCGGTCGACCACCCCGGTCGCTCCTGTCCGGGAGGGAGATCTCTCGGAGGCGTCGGAGGAAAGCAGACCGGTTTACGGGCGGCCAGAGCGTCAGGTGAGGAGCCAGTGGACGAGGCTCCCCGTCACCAGAATGGTGAGGGTGAGGATGAGCAGGCCGGTCCAGTAGTCTGAGATCGGCGGCTCGGGGACGTTCCAGGACATCGGAGAAACGGGAAAGGAGTGATCAGGGCGTCCAGGAGGGCGGGTCGCTCGCCGGGAAGGACTCTTTGAGCACCTCGTCGATGGCGGCCTCGCGCTTGCGGAGCTGCTCGGCGCGAAGGCGCACGTCGCGCGCCTCGCCATCGGACGGGGCGGGGGGATCGGGGCTCAGCGGGACATGGTCTGGGATCGGCTGGTCCATCATGGGGATTCGCGTCTGTGACCGGTGTCAACGCAGAGCGGACAGGAAGGGTCTTGTCTCGAGAACTCCATCTCCACGGGTGCGACGGAGTCGGACGTGTTGTGACGGGTTACTGGCTGATGAACTGGATCTCCGGCGCCGCCTCGGTGAACGTGACGACGAGCGTCAGGTCCGTCGCGGCTGCGACGGCGTGAGCCGTCCCGGCGGGCAGGAACAGGTGGACGCCCGCGTGCAGCGCGACGGCCTCGGCGCCGTCGAGTGGGAGCGAGCCGGTGCCCGCGGCGACGGTGATCGTGACGTCGCAGGTCGCGCGGTGGCGCGGCATCGTCAGGCCCGCCGGTACGGCCATGAGCATCTGCCGGACGCGGTCGGTCTGGAGCAGGACGCTGCCCTGCGTCTGGCCCGGCACGTGGCGCGCGCGCGCCGTGACGTCGACGTGCTGGACGGTGGCGGGATCGAAGATCGGCGTCGGGTTCAGTGCGAGCGGCGGCGCGGTGGTGGGCGGAGCGGTGGCGGTGCGGGTGGAGGCGGCGGGGATGCCGCGGCGCGAGCGGGGGAGTTCTCTCATTCGGATGACGGAATCATGTTGGGGAGCGGCGGTGAGTCAGGCGGCGCGGTAGAACCAGACGATCCAGTCGTCGCCCTCGCCGCGCTCGACCCAGTGTTTCCAGCCGCGGACGCGCATGACGGCGTAGAGCGGGACCGGCCGGAAGGTGGCGCGCAGCCGGAGCGCGTGCCCCGCCGGCACCGCGCCGACGGCCTTCATGATGACCGAGAACGGCTCGCCGCCGTCGCGCAGGATCGGGCGGACGTCGAGGTCGACGCGCTCGGCCTCGGTGAGGCCGGCCAGCGCGTCGGGCATCGCCTCGCGGACGTCGGTCGGGTCGGGAGTCATGGCGGGTCAGTAGATGGGAAGGCCGCGCCCGCCGACGAGCATCGCGCGGGCCTCGGGGTCGATCATCGTGGGCGACCATGCCGGCTCCCACACCAGTTCGACGGTGCCACGGCGCAGGCCGTACGTCTGCTGGAGCGCGGCCCCGACCTGCTGCTTGATGTAGCTCGACATCGGGCAGGCCGGCGTCGTCATGGTCAGCGTCACCGTCGCCTCGCCGTCCACGACCTCGATGCCGTAAATCAGTCCGAGAGCGACGACGTCGAGGCCGACCTCGGGGTCGATCACGCGTCTCAGGGCCGTCGCGATGGTGGTGCGGCTCGGGGTCATGGCCGTGTCACGGTGCTGCGCCACAGATTCGTGCCGCGCCCGAGCCCCTCACCGTCCGCGCGTGACGGCGGGCCGGGCCGGGCGTCCAGGAGTTTCTCGGAGGTCGTGGCGGACATCGGGGCGAGAGGAAGGGGGAGGACTGGCAAGGTAGACGGCCGCTGGCCGGCGGTCAGGGTTAAATAAGATATTCGTCTTTTTAAATCGCGAACCGGGGTCGCCCTACTTTGCCGAGACCGTTCCCGCGCCCGCTCCATGCCGTCCCCGCTCCTGCCCGCCGGCACCAAAGGCGAGCTCCTGCTCCTGATGAAGCACAGCGGCCTCGTCTCGCTCGCGGACGCCGAGGCGGCGACGGGCCTGACGCGCCCGACGCTCCACCACCACCTCGGCGGGCTCGAGCGCGACGGACTCGCCGAGCGCACGACGCAGCGGCAGGGCCGCGGCCGGCCGAGCCTCCGCTACGGCCTCACGCCCCTCGCCGAGGCCCTCTTCCCGTCCCGCGACGACGACCTCCTCGGCCGCCTGCTGGACTTTCTCCAGCAGCAGGGCGACGACGACACGATCCGGGCCTTCTTCGAACAGTACTGGGAGGAGCGGTTCCGCGACGTCCAGCGCGGGCTCAGCCGCGTCCCCGCCGGCGACGACGCGGCGCGCCTGCGCGTGCTCGGCGAGATCCTGCGCGAGCAGGGCTTCATGCCGGAGATCCAGCGCGGTCCGGGCGGCCTCGTCATCCGCGAGTGCAACTGCCCCTTCCCGGAGGCGGTGAAGCGGACGCGCCTGCCGTGCCAGCTCGAGGCCCGCTTCTTCGAGCGCCTCTTCGACGACCGCATCGGCCGCGTGAGCTACATCCCGGACGGCGCCCCGGCCTGCACCTACGAGTTCCCAGAGCCCGCCTCGACGCCCTGAGCACGGCGTCTCGTCGGTGGGCTGGGCGGAGTCTGAACCGATCGCCGACATCCGGGTCGGACGTCCCGGTCTGGCTGCCAGAAGCCTGTTCCGCGCCTCGCCCGAAACGGTACCATGCCAGACCCTCGCCCCACGACCCCATGACACACGCCGGATACCAGATCGACCTCGTCGAGGCGGGCCGCCTCGGCCTCGACGGCGGCGCCATGTTCGGCATCGTCCCCAAGCCGCTCTGGGAGCGCCAGACCCCGGCCGACGACCAGAACCGTATCCCGCTCGCGATGCGCTGCCTGCTGCTGCGCGGCCACGGCCGGACCATCCTCGTCGACACCGGGATGGGCCACAAGGCCGACGACACGTTCAAGCGGATCTACGCCGTCGACCACGCGCACTCGGACCTGCTGCCCGGCCTCGCCGCCCTCGGCGTCGCCCCGGCCGACGTCACCGACGTCTTCCTCACGCACCTCCACTTCGACCACGGCGGCGGCGCGACGACGCGCGACGCCGCTGGAGTGCTGTCGCTGACGTTCCCCGGCGCCGCCCACCACGTCCAGGCAAATCACTGGGCGTGGGCGCACGAGAGCCCGCGCGAGGGCGCCTCGTTCCTGCCCGAGAACCTCGACCCGCTCGAAGCGTCGGGACAGCTCGTGCTCCACGACGGCCCCGGCGAGCCGTTCCCCGGCATCGAGACGGTCATCGTCGATGGCCACACGCGCGGGCAGCAGCTGCCGCTCATCCACGACGGAAACGAGACGCTGTTCTACCCCGCCGACCTCGTCCCGACGTCCGCCCACGTCCCGCTCCTGTGGGGCATGGCGTACGACGTCGAGCCGCTCGTGACGATCGAGGAGAAGCGCCGGCTGCTGACCCGGGCGGCCGAGGAACGGTGGACGCTCCTGTTCGAGCACGACGCCGCCGTCGCCTCGGCGCGCGTCGAGGAGACGGCGAAGGGGCTGCGCGCCGTGGACCGGCAGGCGGCAATCGGCGGGTAGCTGTCGCGAACGCGGCCGCCGTCGATAGCTTGGGCGTGGCACGGCGGTTGCACCGCACGCCCGTGCGCGCCCCGACCGGCCGTATCGCGCCCGATTTACAGGGCGTTCCGATCGACCCGGCCCGTCGTGGGTCGGATCGCTCCCCGCATCTGCCGTTATGACCCTTCCGACTCCGGCCGTCCGCTCCGCGTTCGTCGGCCTCATCGCCGTCACGCTCGTCGCCGTCCTGGCGACGGTGCTGCACGTGGCCGCGGCCGGGCAGACGCGCCGCGCCGCGGCCGACACGGTGCTCCGCGCGCAGGCCACGACCGCCGCGGCAGCCATCGCGGCGCAGGCCGGCACGCCCGCCTCGCCGAGCCGCGTCGCCGCCGCCTTCCGCGCGTTCACGGGCCTCGAGGACGACGTCGAGCGGGTGCTGACCGACAACGCCGGCATCGTCTACACGGCATCTGACGACGACCTCGGCCGCGCCATCGACTGGGGCGTCACTACGCGCCGCGCCGCCGACGGCCGCATCGCCGACGTCGCCGTCGGGCGGGCGCAGTACCGCGTCGCCGCGGCGCCGGTCGGCGAGACGGGCCTGATCGTGGCGACGGCCGTGCGTGCGGGCGCGCCGGTGCCGGCCTCCGAGGTCTGGCGCGCCGTC
>JBBSUZ010000103.1:0-9577 GCA_038233965.1 Rhodothermales bacterium
CGCCGGCCCGGGCGTCGCGCGTGCCCGTCCCCGCGCGCTGCGCCGCGCTGTCGCGCCGGACACGCGCCTCGACGCGCTCGCGGACGCGGCGCACATCGGCTGGCTCGACCACGGCGGCCGGCGGATTCCGCTGCCCGTCGGTCCGAGTGGGACGCCCGCATCTGATCCGCTCACGGTCGTCCACGCGGACATCCTCGGGTCGGCGTTCTGGTGGCTCGCCGGCGTTCAGGAGACGGCGACGACGGCGCGTGACGCGCACGGCCGCTTCCGCATCGCGGACTCGCTCCAGCACGCGCTCGGCCTCAGAGCGCGCGCGCCCGTCGACGAGCTGCGCGCCTTCCTCGGCGACGCGCTCCGCACACTCGGACACGACGTCCCGGGCCGGTCGTGGCCCGGCGGCGCGCTGTGGGCCGTCGCGCTGACGCACGACCTCGACGCGATTCGTACGCCGCGACTGCGATCGCTCGGGGCCGACCTGCTGCGGGGACGCCCACGCCAGGCGCTCGCCCGCGGGTTCGGCCCCGATGCCCGTCGCGCGAGCATCGACGCGCTTGTCGCGCTCGCCCGCCGCCACGACGCTCGCTCGACACTGTTCGTCAAGACCGTCGGCTCCGGCTCGCCGCACGACGTCCCGTACCGCCTCGACGACCGCTTCACCCTGCACCTCCGCGCGCTGGAATCCGACGGCTTCGAGGTCGGCCTGCATCCGGGCTACGCGAGCCACGACCATCCCGGCCGCTTCTTCGATGAGGCCGAGCGCCTCACCGACGCGCTCGGCCACGCGCCGACGTCCGTCCGCTCCCACTATCTCCGCTGGCACGCGCCGACGACGCTCCGGATCTACGAGCGCCACGGGTTCGGCCGCGACTCGACGCTCGGCTGGTCCGACGCGCCCGGCTTCCGACGCGGCACGGCGCACCCCTTTTGGCTGTGGGACGCGGGCGAGGAATCGGATCTGCGCGAGTGGCCGCTGGCCGTGATGGACACGGCCCTGTTCACGCACCTCGGCCTCTCGGAGGCCAGTGCGGCCGAGCGCATCGCCGACGTCTTCGCCGAGGCGCGGCGCGGAGGCGGCGTCGCCGTCGTGCTGTGGCATCCGGCGATGGACGCCGACCCGTTATGGGCGCGCCGTCTCGCTGTGCTGGACGCCGCGCTGAGTCGGGCGCGGGCAGACGGTGCCGCCGTCGGCTCCCTTGCCGGGCTGGACGCCGCGCGGTCACGGTACGGCAGCTAGAGCGACGGCTGCACGAGCGTGTAGCCCTCCTCCCGGAGCGCGGTCGCGATGCCGGCCGTCGACGCCCGCGTCTCGTCGACGTCGACGCGCGCCTCGCCGATCTGGACGCTCTCGACTGTCACCCCGTCGACGCCCTCGAGCGCCTCCTGGACGGCGCGAACACAGTGCCCGCACGTCATCCCGTCGATCGTCAGCGTCTCAGTCATGGGTCCGGTGGTGGGTGGCCCGGTCCAACGCCCGAGCGGACCGCAGGTGCCGGGCAGCCGGGATCAGGGCTGCTCCACGACGACCTCGACGCCGTCGATCGGGCCGCCCTGCGTAAAGACAGGCGTGTGCGCCGTCGTGACCCACGTCAGCCGGCCCTCCGCATCGCGGATCTCGGCGCGGACGGTGTAGCGGGCGCGGACGTCGATGATCGCCGGGTCGTACGAGAGCGCGAACGGGATCGGGACCTGCGCCGTCGGGCGGATGATCTGCTCGGCGACGACGCGGGACGGCGCGTCGGCGCGCGAGACGTCCTCGACCCGCACGACGACTGTCGAGCCCGGCGCGAGCGCGATGCGCGGCCGGTACGTGACGGTCCCGTTGAGCACCGCCCGCGCCTGCGCCGCGATGGCCGGCACGCCCGGCACGGAGACCGGCGTGGACGAGCTGTTGGGCGACACCGGCGTGGCGAGGACGGCCGGACGGACGTTGCACCCCGTCGCGAGCGCGGCAGTCAGAATCAGCAGAGAGAGGCGCATCGGTCCGGTGGAGGTACCCCGTAGAGACGCCCCGGCCTGGGTGTCTGTTGCACGACGCCCCGAACACTGCCGCTGCACGACGCCCGCCGACACGCCCATCGCACACTGCGGCGAACCCACCCGCGGGCGTCCGGCGTAGGACCGCGCCCTCCCCCACCCCGCCGGTCGGGTACACCCGAACCTATGCCCGACGTTCTGACTCCGCCGCGCCCGCCGCGCCCCTCCGCCCCCGCCGCGCTGCCGCCCGTGCCGACGCCCGCTAGCGGTTTCATGCCCGCCGCGCCCGTCGTCAAGGACGCCGACGCCAAGCGGGCCGCGCTCGCTCAGATGAAGCGCGTCGCGCTCGGGGCGCTCGTCGCCGCAGCCGTCCTGTTCGTCGTGCTCAACGTCGTCCGCCGCGGCATGCCGGACGGGCCGGCGAGCTTCTGGGTCGGCTTCGCCGCCGCCATCTTCGAGGCTGCGATGGTCGGCGCGTTCGCGGACTGGTTTGCCGTCACAGCCCTTTTCCGGCACCCGATGGGGATTCCCATCCCGCACACGGCCATCATCCCCGAGAAGAAGGACCGCATCGGCAACGCGCTCGCGACGTTCGTCGGCGTCCACTTTCTCAACCCGGACAACGTGATGGCGCGGCTCGACGGCGTCAACTTCGCCGAGAAAGCCGGCGAGTGGCTGCGCGAGCCCGACAACGTCCGACGCATCCGGACGCAGGCCGTCGGCGTCGTCGAGCGCGGGCTGGCGCGCCTGGGCGACGACCGCATCGGTGACTTCGCCACGCGCGAGGTCGGGCCGCGCCTGCGCGAGATCGCGCTCGCACCGCGCCTGTCGGACCTGCTGCTCGAGATGACCAAGGACGACCGCCACGAGGGCCTGCTGGATGAGGTCCTGCGCGGCGGCCTCTCGGTCGCGTCGGCCAACCGCGACGCGCTCCGTGGCCTCATCCGCGACCGCCTGCCCGCCTTCGTCCCGGACAAGCTCGTCGACGTCGCCCGCGACGCCGTCCAGAAGGCGCTTGAGACGACGCTCGACGAGATGATCGCGGACCGCCAGCACCCGCTCCGGCTGCGCGTCCACCAGCAGGTGCAGGCCTTCGTCGAGAAGCTCGAGCACGACCCCGACACGCAGGCGCGCGTCGACGCGTGGCGCGACCGCCTGCTCGCCAACGAGGCCGTCCGCGCGTTCGTGATCGACCAGTGGCACGCGCTGCGCGCGTTCCTCGCCCGCGACCTGCGCGCCGAGGACTCGCAGGTGTTCGCCTTCGTCGAGGCCCGCGCAGTCGAGCTGGGCCGGGCGATGATGTCGGACCCCGCGTTCCAGGCGGCCGTCAACGAGAAGGTCGGGACGGTCGCGCGGTGGGCCGTCGAGCGCCACGGCGGGCGCGTGCCGGACCTCATCCGTGACACGGTCTCGCGGTGGAACGCCGAGCAGATCTCGGAGCAGGTCGAGCTCGCCGTCGGCCGCGACCTGCAGTTCATCCGCATCAACGGCACGGTCGTCGGCGGGCTCGTCGGCGGCGTGCTCTACCTCGTCGAGGCGTTCATCGGCTGAAGGTCACTCGCGGCGCAGCTTTCGCCCGAGGTCCTGCCGCCCGTTCAGCACCGCCAGAATCTCGACGGTGTCGTCGCCTCGGAGGTAGACGATCCGGTAGCCGTCCCGGAGGAGTTCTCGGACGTGATCGACCTCGACTTCGGGCACGACGCGGCCAGCCTCGGGCAGATCAGCGAGCATCTCCGGGGCCGCAAAGAGTCTCGCGACGACGGACCGCGCGTACTGCGGCGACGTCCGCTCGAAGTACGTGCCGATGGCAGCCAGATCATCCAGCGCGCCGCGTGACCACCGGACGTCATGCATCGCCAACCGGGCCTATCCACCGGCCGAGTTCAGACCGTGCCTCCTCGTGCGTCACGATGTGCCCGGACTCGACGTCCCGAAACCCGCGCTCGATCTGCTGGAGTACATACAGCTCGTACTGGATGTCCTCGAACGTCGCGTCGTCTCGCAGGCGGTCGACGAGGCGGCGGGCGGCTTGCTTCGGGCTCGTGTCAGGCATCGCAGCGGGGGTCAGAACGTTAGGATACGTCATCGAACGACATCTACGAGCGGGGTGCCGGTCATCGCGGCCGGCTGCGCGAGGCCCATCAGGGCGAGGATCGTCGGCGCGACGTCGCCCAGGACGCCGTGGCGGACGGGCCCGTCGACGCCCGGCGCGATGATGAGGTGCGGGACCACGACCGTCGTGTGCGCCGTGTTGGGCGTCCCGTCCGGGTTGCGCATCTTGTCCGCGTTGCCGTGGTCGGCGAGGATCTCGACCGAGTAGCCCTCGGCGAGCGCCGCCTCGACGACGACGCGCGCGCCGGCGTCGGCCGCCTCGCAGGCCTTCACGGCTGCGGCGAAGACGCCCGTATGTCCGACCATGTCCGGGTTGGCGAAGTTGAGCACGACGAGGTCCGGCCGGTCCGCATGGATGGCCTCGGCGACTCGGGCCGCCAGTTCGGGCGCGGACATCTCGGGCTGCAGGTCGTACGTCGCCACCTTGGGGCTCGGGACGAGGATGCGCGCCTCGCCCGGGCCGGGCTCCTCGCGGCCGCCGTTGAAGAAGAACGTGACGTGCGGGTACTTCTCGGTCTCGGCCGCGCGCAGCTGCGTCAGGCCAGCCCGCGAGACGACGTCGCCGAGCGTGTCGGTGAGGTCCGCCTTCGCGAACGCGACGGGCACGCTGAAGGCGTGGCTGTACGACGTCAGCGTGACGAGGTGGATCGCGGGGCGGACGGACCGGCGGAAGCCGTCGAACGCAGAGCTTGCCCCGGACTCCGATCCGGGGGACGTGAGCGCCTCGACTAGCTGGCGGCCGCGGTCCGAGCGGAAGTTGAAGAACACGACCGAGTCGCCGTCGGCGAACACGGGCGCACCGACCGCGACGCCGGGCTCGACGAACTCGTCGGTGACGCCGGCGGCGTAGGACGCTTCGAGGAAGGCCGCTGCGTCCGTGAACGGTTCGCCGACGCCCTCGGTGAGCAGGCGGTACGCCTTTTCGGTCCGTTCCCAGCGGCGGTCGCGGTCCATCGCCCAGTAGCGCCCGACGACGCTCGCGACGCGGCCGAACGGCGCACCGTCCGTGCCGAGGCGCGCCATCGTGGCCTCGAGGCGGCGGACGTAGCGCGCGCCGCCGTGCGGGTCCGTGTCGCGCCCGTCCGTGAAGGCGTGGACGGCGACGCGCTCGGCCGGGACGCCCTGCCGCTGCGCGAGCTCGAGCAGCGCCTCCACGTGCGCGATGTGCGAGTGGACGCCGCCGTCGGAGAGCAGGCCCATGAGGTGGAACTGGCCGCCCGAGTCGCGGGCCCGGCGCGCGGCGTCGACGAGCACCGGCGTGTCGAAGAACGTCCCGTCCTCGATCGCGAGGTCGATGCGCGTGATGTCCTGGTTCACCACGCGCCCGGCGCCGAGGTTCATGTGGCCGACCTCGGAGTTGCCCATCTGCCCCACCGGCAGCCCGACGGCGCGGCCCGACGCGTCCAGCGTGCCGTGCGGGTAGCGCGCGAAGAGGCCGTCGAGGAACGGCGTGTCCGCGGCGTCGACGGCGGAGACGGACGGGTCGTCGGCGACGCCGTAGCCGTCGAGGATGGGGAGCAGGTGGGGCATAGGTTCGGGTTTACCCGATGGAGAGGGCGGAGATCGGAAGATGCAACGCACAAATCCCCGCCTCGGTCGGTCCGGGGCGGGGATTCGGAGGGTGCCGGCGGCGGCTAGATCTCTTCGAGCGTCATCAGGTAGTCTTCGACCGACCCGACGCTCACCCGAGTTTCGCCCTTCACCTTGCGGGCGGTGATGCTGCCCTGCCGGATGAGCTTCTGGACCTGGTTGCGGTCGATGAGCTTGAGCAGGCGGCGGGCCTCGGTGCGCGACACGGTGTCGTCGCGGTACTCGTCGGCGAAGCCGCGGAGGAAGTCGAGCGACGAGTCCGAGATCTTCATCAGCCTCGTCTGCGCGTTGGCGGTCGAGACGCCCCAGTCGAGCTCGGCCTCGATGAGGCCCCGGTCGGTCCAGCGGACGAGCGTCTGGCGGGAGATGCGGATGGCCTCCGAGAGCTCGTCGAGTCGGAGGGTCGAGGCGGCGGAAGTTTCCATCGACGTGTGAGGTGTTTGTGGCGACAGGTATCACGCGCCCGGCCACGAAAAGCTCCCTCGCACATGCTCGAAACCGGGCTTTCCCTGACGAACCCTACACCACGCACCCTACACGCGCTACGTCAGCGGCCCTGCATCAGCGGAAGGCGCGGTCGGTCAGCTCGTCGAGCGCGTCGGCGGTGAGGACGCGCCACTGCGGGGCGGCGAGCGCGCCCGACGCGCCGCGGGTGAAGGTGGCACGCAGCAGGAGCGTCTTGCCGGCGTCCGGGGCGCCGTCGGCGAAGGCGGCGGGCGTGAAGCGGAAGACGAAGACGGCCTCGGTGGGGTCGAAGCCCTGCTCGCGGCCGATGAGGTCGGCGACGAACGCGGCGTCATCCGTGATCGGGGCGCCGTTGTCCGCGCGGTCGTCCACGATGACGGCGATGGGGCGGCGCTCGTCGGTGCTCGGGAACGTCCGGACCCGCGCCTGCCGGGCGGCGGCGTAGGTCCGCCAGGCGATCGGGGCGTCGTGGGCAGCCGAGCCCTGTGCGGAGGCGGGCGCGGCGAGGCAGACGGCGGCGAGAGCGAGAGCGGCGAGGCGGATCATGGCAGCGAGCGGTTGGGTGGCGGGGGGCCGATGCTGCACGAGACTCGCGGCGCGGGCGAACGTAACCGCGAGCACCGAAATGAGTGCGGTGCTCCATCCGGGTCGACGGGCCCGGCGCCCGCGCGCATGTCCGGTGAGGCTCCCGGCCACCACAGCCGCCCACCCCGTCCGGGCCGTATCGTCTCGCAGCCGACCCTCTCCCCCGTTTCGATGCGCCGACTCCTCGCCCGCCTCGGTTTGTTCGCCGTCGTCATCGCCTTGCTTGCCCCTGTGACGCGTGCACAACCGCCCGCGGTGGCGTGGGAGCGCCTCGCAGGGCCGTTCGGCGGCGCGGCCCTGGGTGTCGCGAGCGTCCCGGCCGGGGCGGACGTCGTCGCGGTGGCCACGGACGGCGCGGCGCTCTACCGAAGCACGGATGCGGCGACGTGGACGCAAATCCCGCTCGCGCCGTCCGGCTTCACTGGCGTCGCCGCGACGCCCGACGGCGCGTTCTGGTCGACCGGCACGGACGTTCTGCGCTCGTCCGACGGCGGCGTCTCGTGGGCTCCCGCCGGTGCCGGCCTGCCGGCCGACGGGGCACGGAGCATCGCCGGCCTCGCGGATGGCACGGCTGTCGCCGCGACGTCGTCGGGCGTCTTCCGGCGCGCGCCCGGCGCGGCGTCGTGGCAGCCGACGGCCTTCGCCGAGCCGACGTCGGTCGTCGCCGTCGTCCCGGCCGGTCCGGGCGCGGACGTCCTGCTCGCCGGGCTCGCCTCGACCGGGATCGGCTCCACGGTCTACTCGGTCGCGCGGTCCTCGGACGGCGGAGCGTCGTGGCAGACCGTGCCGGTCGGGACGTACCGGCCGGCCGAGGTCACCGGCCTCGCCGTGCTCGCCGACGGCTCGGCGCTCATGGGCGGCTACCCGACGAGCGACACCGGCCGCGCGGCGTCGCCGCACCGCTCGACCGACGCCGGGCTCACGTGGACGCCCGTCGCCGGGCTCCCCGTCGGCTTCGTCGTATCGCACCTCGCCGCGGCGGGCCGGACGACGGCCGCGACCGGCTACTCGCCCGAGTCCTTCGTCTCGTCGGACGGCGGGGTGACGTGGGCGACGGTCCCGCTCGTCGTGACCGGCCTCGCCGCCGGCCCGGGTGTGGACCTGCTCGTCGCGACGTCCCGCCGCGGCCTGCTCCGGGCCCCCGCCGACGTCTCGACCGCCACCGACGCGACGGCCGGCTTCGGCCGCGCCGCGGTCAGCCAGGTGGAGGTCCGGGGCGACCTCGTCGTCGCGGCGCGCCTCGCGGACTACGGCGTCGGCACCGGCCTCCACCGCTCGCCGGATCGGGGTGCGACGTGGTCCCGCATCGACCTGCCCTTCGCCACGCGCGGCCTCTCGGACCTCCACCTCGACGCCGCCGGCCGCCTCTTCGCCGTCCCGGACCGCTGCTTCGACGCCGCCTGCGCCCCGTCGGGCGTCTACCGCTCGCTCGACGGCGGCGAGACGTGGGCCGCGACGTCGCTGGCGCTGCCGGGCTCGTCCACGCCCGGGCGCCTCGCGAGCGGGCCCGACGGCGCGCTCTGGGCGCTCGTCGTCACCCGCGCCCTCTACCGCTCGCTCGACGGCGGCGAGACGTGGGAGCCGCGGTCGCCGGCACCACACAGCAAGACGTTCACGGTCGGCGACGACGGGACGCTGTGGGTCGGGTCGGACCAGCCAGAGGTCTCGGTCTCGCGGTCTCTCGACGGCGGCCTGACGTGGCAGACGGCCCTCGCGCCGTCGCCCGGCCTCCGCACCGGCGCGATCGTCGTCGCCCGCAGCGGCGCCGTCGTCGTCGGCGCGCGCGGCGTCGGCTACCGCAGCGCGGACGGTGGCCAGACGTGGGCGACCATCAGCTTCGGGTTCGCACAGCCCTTCCACGAGCTCGACGTGCTCCGCCGTGGGCCCGACGGGACGCTATTCGCCGGCGCGGATGGCGGCGCGCCCGTCCACCGCTCGCTCGACGACGGGCTGACATGGGCGCCGGTCGCGGACGGGCTCCCCGAGGCCGCGCCCGCGCTCGACCTCGCCGTCGGGTCGGACGGCGTGCTCTGGGCCGCGCTGGGCACCGGCGGCCTGTTCCGCACCACGACGTCGACGGTCGCCAGCGAGGGTCCCGGCCGGCAGTCGTCGCCGCTCGCGCTCGCCGTCGCTCCGAACCCGACGCGCGGAGGCGCGACCGTCACGCTCACGGTCGACTCGCCATCCGACCTGACGGTCTCGGTGGTCGACGCGCTCGGCCGGCGCGTCGCCGTGCTCCATGACGGGACAGTGGCAGCCGGGGCGCTCACGCTGCGCGTCGGCGCGCTGCCGCCCGGCGTCTACGTCGTCCGTGCGACGGTCGGCCGGGAGGCGGCGACGCAGCGCCTGGTGGTCGTTCGCTGAAACCGGCGCGCGGACCCGGCCAAGTTCTCCACACGCCCTTGCCCTCGGCGCCGCAGCCGGGCATCTTGCCGCACCCCGGACCCTGCGCGCGCGATGCCTGACTTCTGCCACCTCCACTGCCACACCCAGTACTCGCTGCTCGACGGCGCGGCCCGCATCCAGTCGCTCGTGCAGCGCGCGGCGGAGCTGGAACACGCAGCGGTTGCAATAACGGATCACGGGAATCTGCACGGCGTCCCCGAGTTCTACACGTCGGCGAAGAAGGCGGGCGTCCAGCCGATCATCGGCTGCGAGTTCTACGTCACGCCGTCCGGGATGGCGGACAAGAGCGACCGGACGCGCTACCACCAGGTCCTGCTCGCGAAGAACGTCGAGGGCTACCGCAACCTCATCAAGCTCAGCTCGCGCTCCTACACGGACGGCTACTACTACAAGCCGCGCATCGACCGCGAGATGCTCCGCGCGCACTCGTCGGGCCTCATCGCGA
>JBBSUZ010000104.1:0-9568 GCA_038233965.1 Rhodothermales bacterium
CCCATGGCCGACGCTCCCACTCTGCTCACGGGCCAGTCCCGCGCTGGCGACTGGCGCTCCTACGAGCGCGTCATCCTGCCGCCCGTCAAGGACCTCCACAAACTCGACGTCTACGAGGCGAACGGCGGCTACGAGGCGCTCAAGGCTGTCGTCCGCGACGGCAAGTTCGACCCGACGGGCCTCACCAACGAGGTCAAGGCGTCGGGCCTGCGCGGGCGCGGCGGCGCAGGCTTCTCGACGGGCATGAAGTGGTCCTTCATGCCGCCCGTCGACCCCGAGAAGCCGCGCTACCTGTGCTGCAACGGCGACGAGTCCGAGCCCGGCACGTTCAAGGACCGCCAGATCTTCGAGTACAACCCGCACCTGATGATCGAGGGGATCGCGCTCGCGTGCTATGCGATGACGATCAAGACGTGCTACCTCTACATCCGCGGCGAGTACGAGAGCTACATCCAGCACGTCCAGAAGGCCGTCAACGACGCGTACGCGGCGGGCTACCTCGGCACGAACATCCTCGGAACCGGCTTCTCGACGGACCTCGTCGTGCACGCCGGCGCGGGCGCGTACATCTGCGGCGAGGAGACGAGCCTCATGGAAAGTCTGGAAGGCAAGCGCGCCTATCCGCGCGTCAAGCCGCCGTTCCCGGCGTCCTACGGCGTCTTCGGCATGCCGACGACCATCAACAACGTCGAGACGCTCGCGGACGTGCCGATCATCGTCAACCGCGGCGCGGCGTGGTTCGCGGGCATCGGGCCGGAGAAGCACCCCGGGCCGGTCCTCTACGGCATCTCGGGCCACGTCAACCGCCCGGGCGTCTACGAGTACCCGGTCGGCATGAGCATCACGGACCTTCTCGAGGTGGCCGGGGGCGCGCGCGGCGGCAAGAAGATCAAGGCCGTCGTGCCCGGCGGCTCGTCCACGCCCCCGCTGACGTGGGAGGTGGCCAAGACGGCGACGATGGACGCCGACACGCTCCGCGAGGCGGGCTCGTCCATGGGCACGGCCGGCCTGTGCTTCCTCGACGAGGACACGGACATGGTGAGCTTCACGCGGCGCATCTCGCACTTCTACCACCACGAGTCCTGCGGCCAGTGTACACCGTGCCGCGACGGCACGGGCTGGCTCGAGAAGCTCCTCACGCGCATCGACGAGGGCGACGGCTACACGCGCGACCTCGACCTGCTGCTCGAGATCTGCGACCAGATGGAGGGCCGCACCGTCTGCGCGCTCGCCGACGCCGCCGCGTGGCCGGTCCGGTGGGGCATCAAGCGCTTCCGAGACGAGTTCGAGGCCAAGTGCCGCCCGTCCGTCTTCGCCGGTGCCGATCTTGCGGGCGACGGCGCCTCCGTCGTCCCCGTCCTCGCGCGTTGACAGCCGCATTCTGACACGCGGGCACCGCAGGCTGTGCCCCTCCCCCGATTTCCGGTCACCCCGATGTACAAGACTCTCCTTGCCGCCGCGTGCGGCGTCGCGCTCTCCGCGTGCATGTCCACGTCGCCCGCCGCAACCGGCGCTCCGGTGGCGTCCAGCACAGCAGCGAGCACGGCGGGTGCTGTCACCGTCGGCGCGTTCACCGAGGGCACGGCGCTGACCGTAGATGACGCGCTCGCGCAGTCGGCGACGCTTTCCGGGCAGACGGTCCGTGTGGCCGGCACGATCCGGCAGGTCTGCCAGTCCATGGGCTGCTGGATGACGTTCTCGACGGCGCAGGGCCAGACGATCCGTGTGCTCACGCACGAGGAGGGCGGCGACGAGACTGAGGCGATCACCTTCCCGAAGGACGCCGCCGGCCGCCGCGCCGAGGTCGTCGGGACGCTCAACCTGACCGAGGAATCCGTCGCCCGCCGCCGGCACCTCGCCGAGGACGGCGGCGCGACGCCCGCCCAGATCGCAGCCATCACCGAGCCGACGCGCTCGGTGACGCTGCTCGCCACCGGCGCCCGCATCACGATGTAGATCGGCCGGCGTGGGGGAGAGGCAGGCTCGGCGAGACGAGGCCGGCGACCTCCACACTTCAAACTTCAACCCGCATTTTCCCGTCCCCATGCCGCAGGTCACCATCGACGGCCAGGTCCGCCAGTTCGAGCCCGGCGAGAAGCTGCTCCAGCATTGCCTCGACGCGGGGACCGAGATCCCGCACTTCTGCTACCACCCGGCGCTGAGCGTGCCGGCGAACTGCCGCCAGTGCCTCGTCAAGGCCGGCTCGCCGATGATGGACCGCGCGACCAACGCGCCGGTCCTCAACGAGGACGGGACGCCCAAGATCAACTACTTCCCGAAGCTGATGCCGAGCTGCTCGCTCGACATGACCGACGGGATGGTGGTCCACACGCAGAACGACCTGAAGGAGGTCGCGGAGGCGCAGGCGGAGAACCTCGAGCTGATGCTGATCAACCATCCGCTCGACTGCCCGATCTGCGACCAGGCCGGCCAGTGCCCGCTCCAGATCCAGGCCTACAAGTACGGCCCCGAGGGCTCGCGCTTCGAGTTCGACAAGGTCCACCGGCCCAAGCGCGTCCAGCTCGGCCCCAACGTCGTCCTCGACGCCGAGCGCTGCATCAACTGCACGCGCTGCACGCGCTTCACCGAGGAAGTCACGGAGACGCACCAGCTGACCATCATCAACCGGGGCGACCGCAACCACCCGATGACGGCGCCGGGGCAGATCTTCGACGACCCGTACTCGATGTGCACGACGGACATCTGCCCCGTCGGCGCGCTCACCGAGGACTACTTCCGCTTCAAGGCGCGGACGTGGGAGATGTCCCGTACACCGACGATCAGCGACTTCGGCGGGAAGGGCATCAACGTCGACGTCTGGGTGCGCAACAACGAGGTCGTCCGGATCACGCCGCGCGAGAACCTCGACGTCAACCAGTACTGGATGCCGGACGCCGCGCGCCTCATCCTCGAGTCGTACAACACGGACCGCCTCTCGGGCCCGCGCATCAACGGCGCTGCGGCCTCGTGGGCGGACGCCACGACCGAGGCCGCCCGCCTCATCGGCGACGCCGGCTCGGATGTCCTCTTCGTCGGCTCGCCCTACGCGACCGTCGAGGACAACTACCTGCTGGCGAAGCTCGCCGAGGCCGTCGGTGCCGCCGCCCCGCGCTACGTCGCGACGGCGGGCACGCAGACGGGCGACGACTTCCTCATCTCGACCGACCCCGCGCCGAACACGGCGGGCGTCGAGCGTCTGGGCTTCACACCTATCGAGGCCGCGCTCGTCGCGAGCCAGGTCGCGTCCGCGCGCCTCGTCTACGCCCTGCACCCCGCGGGCCTCGACGGCATCACCGCGCCCGTCATCCTCCACGCGACGCACACGACGCAGGCCGGCGTCGGCACGGCGGCCGTCGTGCTGCCGACGACGATGTCGGTCGAGACCATCGGCACGTACGTCAACGAGACGGGCCGGGCGCAGCTGCTGCGGCCGGCCAAGACGATCGCATCCATCAACCGCTCGCTCACGATGGCGATGGGCGTCGGCCAGAGCCGGACGGACCGCGTCGGGACGCCGTTCGACCGCTGGCACGACGAGGCCAACAAGGTCGACGCGCTCCCGGGCTGGGTCGTCCTGCCGGACGTCGCCGCGCTGCTCGGGCACACGATGGCGTACAGGAGCCCCGCCGCCGTCATGGCCGAGGCGTCGGGCATGGCTGCTTTCGCCGGTGCGACGCACGACGCGATGGACCTGCTCGGCGTCTCGCTCGAAACCGCCGACGCCGCTGTCTGACGGGCGGCTTCACCGCCGTGCTTCCGTCTGCTGTTTAGATTGCCGGGATGGGGGATACCGGGTGAACCCGGACCTGGCCGTGCGGGATGGGGACCTCGTTTCCTCGCCCCGCCTGCGCATCCCACATCCCGTATCCCGCATCCCGCTCGAATGACCGCTCTCGCCGCCTTCTGGGACATCATCGACCTGCCGGTCGTGATCTTCCTGATGCTCAACGTCTTCCTCGTCACCGCGTCGCTGCTCGTCTACGCCGAGCGCAAGGTGTCCGGCTGGATCCAGGAGCGCAACGGCCCCGACCGCGTCGGGCCGTACGGCCTTCTGCAGCCCTTCGCGGACGTGTTCAAGCTTCTCTTCAAGGAGGACATCGTGCCGACGGCCGGCAACCGCTTCATCCACGCGCTCGCGCCGACGCTAATGGTCGTGATCGCGATGAGCACGGGCGGCCTCATCCCGTGGGCGCGGACGCCCGGCGGCCACGCGCTCGCCATCGCCGACATCGGCGTCGGGCTGCTCGTCGCACTCGCGATGACGTCGGTCTCGGTGTACGGCGTGACGCTCGCCGGCTGGTCGTCGAACTCGAAGTACGCGCTGCTCGGCGGGCTGCGGTCGTCGGCGCAGATGATCTCGTACGAGCTCGCGATGGGCGCGGCCGCGCTGTCGGTCGTGCTGCTCACGGGTAGCCTGAGCCTGTTCGACATCGTCGAGGGCCAGAACCACCTCGGCAGCCTCTTCGGCTGGAACCTCTTCCGCAACCCGGTCGGGTTCGTGATCTTCTCGGTCTGCGCGCTCGCCGAGACGAACCGCCTCCCGTTCGACCTCCCCGAGGCCGAGCAGGAGCTCGTCGCCGGCTACCACACCGAGTACTCGGGCATGAAGTTCGGCATGTTCTTCCTCGCCGAGTACGTCAACCTGTGGGTCGCGAGCCTGCTCATCACGACGCTCTTCCTCGGCGGCTACCTCATCCCGGGCGAGGTCTTCTTCGGCCCGCACCTGCCGCCGGTCCTGCTGACGGTCCTCCAGGTCGGCATGTTCGTGGCGAAGGTGACGTTCATCGCCTTCTGCTTCATCTGGATCCGGTGGACGCTGCCGCGCTTCAAGTACAACCAGCTGATGACGCTCGGCTGGAAGTACATGCTGCCCATCGCGATCGCCAACATCGTCGTGATCGCCGTCCTCGTCGCCGGCTACACGCTGCTCTCGCAGTAGGCTGGCCCGCGTGCCCGGCGCGTGCCGGGCAGCCGTGGGTTTAGATTCGGCCGTCCACTGTCCGGGTGACACCCCCCGTGCCCGCCTCTCCCGAGACGTCCGACCTCCCCGACGCGCCTGACGATGGCGACCCCGCTCCGGCCGATGTCGGTGCGGGCGATGCTGCGGCGTTCGAGACGGCCGCGTTCGACGCCGCCGCGCTGGCCGACATCCGTCGGCGCCGAAATCGCCGCCGCCTCTGGGTCGGCGCCGCGGCTGCGTCCGGCCTGCTCGTCGCGATGTGGATGCTGATGCCCGGCGACGTCCCGGCGACCGACGCCCCGCGCGACGACACGACCGCGATGCAGCGCGCGCAGTGGGCCGCGATGATGCGCCGTGCGCCGCGCCCGCTGAGCCACGCCGGCGTTCAGGACACGCTCGGGCCGGGCGACGCCCAGGGCCCGGACGACCGGTACTCGGACTTCTACGCCTACGCCGCGACCGACTCGGCCACGTTCTCGGTCGTCGTCGTCTCGCCCGACTTCGCGCCCGACCTCGCCGTCCGCCGGCCCGACGGCGTCACCGTCGCCGCGTCGGCGCTGCTGCGGACGGGCCAGCGCGCCGAGGTGCCGGACCTGCGCGGGCCCGGCCGCTTCGAGATCATCGTGACCTCGCGCGACCCCGGCGCGAGCGGCGCCTACGAACTCACCGCCGGCGCGACGGCCAGGGCCGACACCCTCTTCGTCGGCGACGACGCGCGCGGCGACTCGCTCGGCCTCGGCGCGCTCCAGGCCGGCCGCTACGAGCGCGTCTACGGCGTCGTGACGTCGTCCGACGCGCCGGTCGTGATCAGCGTCGTCTCGGCGGACTTCGTGCCGCGGGTCTCGCTCATCGGCCCCACGGGCGAGGTCGTGGACCGGACGGTCGAGCGCGTCGAAGGCGACAGCCTCCAGGGCGTGCTCGTCCGCTACGTCCCCGGCTGGGACGCGCCCTATCGCCTCGTCGTCTCGTCCGAGGCGCGCGGCGCGCGCGGCACGTTCGCCGTCGAGGCCCGCCCGCTCCCACTCACGACGATCGTGCCCGACGGCCGCGGCATCGGCGGCACGCTCGGCGACGACTCGTGGCTCGACGGCTACCGCTACGTCGACACCTACCGGTTCACGATCCGCGACGGCATGCGAACCGCGATCCGGGTGTCGTCCGAGGAGATCGTGCCGGCCTACCGCCTCATCCGCCTCGACCGCCGCGACGAGCGCGAGACGGCGGCCGACCTCAACCCGCGCGGCGCGAACTCGGTCGGGAACGAGACGGCGCTGCCCGCCGGCGACTACGCGCTCGAGGTGACGTCCGGCGGCGTCCAGACCGACACGACGCGCGCGCTCGGCGGGCGCTACACGCTCTCCGTCCGCCAGACGCCCATCGCGCCGCCGGCGCCGCGCCCGGTGCCGCGCCCGACGCCACGCCCGGCGCCAGAGGAGCCGCCGGCCGAGGTCCCTGAGAGCCGCGTCATCCCACAGTCTGTCGAGCGCACGGGCACGAGCGGCGGCTCGACGTTCGCCGTCGGCGCGACCCAGGTCGCGCTGTCCTACCCCCGCGGCCGGACGCGCGTGCAGGTCTCGGTCTCGGTCCGCTCGGTGGACTACACCGGCGACTGGGCACCGTGGAGCCGCTTCGCGAGCCGCTCGTACCTCGTCGACGACGACGGCCGCCGCTACTCGACCTCGGCCGGAGAATCCGTGTCGCCCTCGGGGCCGCGCGCCGAGCCGGGCACCGTCCGCCGCGGGACGGTCGTGTTTTATGGCCAGGGCACGCGGACCGGCCAGAGCCGCTTCCAACTCGTCGCCTCGATCGGCACGTCGTCTGTAACTGTGCCGCTGCCGGTCCGGTAGGCGGGCCGTACTTTGCCACCGCCCCTCCGCGACTGCCGTGCCCGACTTCCACCGTCTCGACCCCGACGCTGACGCGGTCTTCCTGCGCCGCTCGCCCGCCGACCCGCTCTCGCGCGTGGGCTTCCTGCCGGCCAACGCGGTCGCGATGTGCGCGACGTGCGGGCTCGTGTCGCTGCGGGAGACGTGGGAGGCATGCGGCGGCTGCCCGAACGGCCATGCCGCCGCCGCCCCGTGGAACGCCGCCGAGGCGGCCCGCGCGTCGGGCGACGGTGCCGACCGCGCGGGTGTCCCGCCGGCCTTCGCCGGGGCACCGACCGCCACCGAGGTCATGGCGGAGCCCGTGCCGGCACGTCGGACGGGCCTCTGGATCGGCCTCGGCCTCGCCGCGCTCGTCGCCATCGGAGCGGCGTTCTGGCTCACCCGCGACCGTGGGACGGCACAGCCGACGACGACCACGACGGCGGCCGCGCAGCCGAGCGCACCCCAGGGCGTCGCGACCGAGGTCGGCGAGACCGAGGGCGAACTCGGCGACTCCGACTTCCGCACGGCCGAGGGCTACTACCAGGACCTCTACCTCTTCGCCGCCGACTCGTCCGGCCGGACGCTGACGTTCACGGCCGAGTCCGACACGTTCTATCCGGACCTCGTCGTGACGGCGCCGGACGGCCGCCAGGTCGAGGCCGAGACCATCCTCGGCGACGGGGAGTAGACCGACCTGCGCCGCGTCTCGGTCCGCAACCTGCGCGGCTCGGGCACCTACCGCGTCCTGATCTCGTCGCGCCGCCCCGCCGCGACGGGCGCCTACACGCTCCGGATCCGCCAGGAGGAGCCCGTCGTCGCGCTGCCGACCAACGGCCGCCAGGTCCAGGGCGAGTTCACGACACGCAGCCCGCAGGCCGACGGCCGCTACCGGGATACGTACAGCTTCGCCGGCACCGCGCAGCGCGAGCACACGATCACGGTCCGCTCGACCGCCTTCACGCCGACCGTCGCGGTGACCGGGCCCAACGGCAACGTCCGCGGCACGAGTGCGCCGACGTCGGGCGCGACCGTCTTCCGCTTCACCCCCGAGCAGGCCGGGACGTACCGCGTCGTGGTGAGCACGGCCGAGACCGGCCGGACCGGCGCGTACGCGATCTCCCTCGCGCTCGGTGCAGCCCCGCCGCCTGCTCCGACCACGGCCACCCCGGACGCGCCCGGCACGGGTGCTGCGGCGGGCGGGACGCTGCGCGCCGGCGGCGCGGCCGTCCGCGACTCGCTCGCCGCTGGCGACACGCGCACCTACGGCGCCTCCGGCCGCACTGGCGACCGCGTGACGGTCGAGGTCCGCGCTCAGGGCTTCTCGCCGACCGTGACCGTCATCGCGCCCGACGGCACGCGCACGTCCGGCTCGTCCGACGGCGACCGGGCCCGCGCCCGCGTCACGCTCCCCGCCGACGGCCGCTTCCGCGTCGTCGTGGGCTCGGCCGGCGGGTCGGGGTCGTACTCCGTCTCGCTCGAGCAGGCTGCCGGCGTCACCGCCGCGCCCATCCCGCGCCTCCCCGGCGCCGACGCCCCACGCGTGCCCGCGCCGGCCGATCCGAGCGACGTCAAGCCGCCCGTCGAGCCCGGCTACACGCCCCAGCCGCTCGGCACTCCCTGATCCCGCCCCTCCCGATGAGCGACGACATTCTCCCCGACGACGACATCATCCGCGTTCCCCGCTCGCGTCTCCGCGAGGTCAAGGACGAGATCGACGGCCTGCACGTCGAGCGCGACCGCCTCGCGCGCGAGCTCGCGGCGCTGCAGGAGGAGCACCGCAACCTCCGCGCGCACCTGACGGGCTCGCTCAAGGAGGTCTCGCGGCTCACCGCAGAGGTCGAGTCCCTGCGCAACGGCTGACGGCGGCCGAACGGCCGTGTGCCGTTGGTTTGACGCTACGGAAGGGTGGCAGAGAGGTCGATCGCGGCGGTCTTGAAAACCGCTGTGCCGCAAGGCACCGTGGGTTCGAATCCCACCCCTTCCGCTGTTCCGGGCGGCGCAGATGCAACCTCGCGCTTTGCGGCCCGTCAGCCCGAGACGTCCTCGCGTTTTCCGCTGCCCGATGCCGCTGTTGAGATTCGCCGTTTGCCTCGCCGCGCTCGCGCCGCTCGCTGCGGCTGCCCAGACGCCGGACACGCTCGGCCCGACGGTCACGCTGCCCGAGGCCGTCCAGGTCGCCATCCGTAACAGCCCCGAGGTCGCGCGGGCTGGCATCGCGGACCGCTCGGGCGAACTCGCCGTCGCCGGCGCTCGCGCGGCGCGCCTGCCGTCCGTCACCGCCCAGATCGGGCCGACGCAGCAGTTCGGGCTGGGCTTCGACCAGACGACCGGGCAGCTGTCGTCGCAGTCCACGCAGTCGCTCTCGGCCGGCATCTCCGCCGATCTCCGCCTGTTCGACGGCGGCCGCACGCGCTACGCCGTCGAGGGCGCCCGGCTGGACCGCGCCGCGGCCGGCGTCAACGCCATCCGGGTCGAGCAGAACGTCGCGCTCGACGTCGCGCAGCGATTCCTCCAGCTGCTGCTGGACCGCGAGCTCGTCGGTGTGCAGCAGGGGCAGCTCGCGGCGGCGCTCACGCAGCGCGAGCAGGTGCTGGGCCTCGTCGAGGGTGGCGTCCGCGCCCGCGGCGACCTTATCGCGCAGGACGCCGTCGTAGCCGAGCGCCGGGCCGCGCTAGTCGAGGCCGAGGGGGCCGTCGCCCGGGACGAAGCGCTCCTGGTGCAGGCGACCGGGCTGGACCCG
>JBBSUZ010000105.1:0-9562 GCA_038233965.1 Rhodothermales bacterium
AACCTGCTCGAGTCCGAGATGTTCGGCTACGAGAAGGGCGCGTTCACGGACGCCCGCGCCGCCAAGCCCGGCCTCCTCGAGGTGGCCGACGGCGGGACGCTCTTCCTCGACGAGATCGACTCGATGAGCCTCGCGCTCCAGTCCAAGCTGCTCTCGTTCCTCGAGTCGCGCCAGTTCCGCCGCCTCGGCGGCACGGACGACATCAAGGTCACGACCCGCATCGTCTGCGCGACCAACGCCAACCTGCAGGAGCGCGTCGCCGAGAAGGCCTTCCGCAAGGACCTGCTGTACCGCATCAACGTCGTCTCGGTGGAGCTGCCGCCGCTGCGGCGGATGGGCCGCGACGTGCTCGCGATCGCGCAGACCGTCGGCGAGGGCTACGCGAAGGAGTTCGGCAAGCCGTTCGAGGGCTTCACGCCCGCGGCCGAGGCCAAACTGGTGGCGCACGCGTGGCCGGGCAACGTCCGCGAGCTGCGCAACGTGATGGAGCGCGCGCTCATCTTCGCCCGCACGCCCCGCCTCGACGCCGCCGACCTCATCCTGATGAACGCCGACGCCTTCGACGGGCAGGCCTCGGACGCCGACACGTTCCGCGCCCGCTCCGGCGGCACGCTCGAGGATCTCGAGCGCGAGTACATCCGCCACACGCTCACCGAGAACAAGGGCACGTCCTATGCCGACGTCGCCAAGATGCTCGGCATCTCGAAGAAGACGCTCTGGGAAAAGCGCAAGCGCTACAGCCTCGACGAGGGCGCGGAAGAAGGGTGAGGCAGGGGTCGAGGGTCACCCGTAGCCTGACCGGATCCGCTCGTCCCGTACCTTGAACCCCGTACCTCGTACCCTCTCGCATGACCTCGACTGAAAAGGACGCCCTCGCCGCCCGCCTCGCCGGTGGGTCCGGCTCGTCCGCCTCGCCCGGCCTCTCGACTGCTCTCGAACGGATGCTCGGCGTCGGCGCGAGCCGCTTCGGGCTGCGGGCCGACCGCACGGGCGCGCCGCCGGACGCCTGCGCGCTCGCGCCGCCGCTCGCCCGCCTCATCGACCACACCGTCCTGAAGCCCGACACGACCGAGGCCGATGTCCGCGAGGTGTGCCGCGAGGCGCGCGAGAACTGCTTCGCGAGCGTCTGCATCAGCCCCGTCTGGGTGCCCGTCGCGGCTGAGGAGCTCGCCGGGCAGACGTCGCTCGTCTGCACCGTCGTCGGCTTCCCGTCCGGCGCGGTGCGGACGGCCGTGAAGGCGTACGAGACCGAGGTCGCCGTGGCCGACGGCGCGGCCGAGATCGACATGGTGATCGGCATCGGGCGCCTCAAGTCGGGCTGGTTCGCCGAGGTCGAGGCCGACATCCGGGCCGTCGTCGAGGCGGCGCAGGGGCGGACGGTCAAGGTCATCCTCGAGACGGCCCTGCTCACGGACGAGGAGAAGGTCGTCGCGTGCGTGCTCGCGCAGAACGCCGGGGCGGACTTTGTCAAGACGTCGACGGGCTTCGCCTCGGGCGGCGCGAGCCCGCAGGACGTGGCGCTGATGCGGCGCGTCGTCGGCAACACGATGGGCGTGAAGGCGTCCGGCGGCGTCCGCTCGCTCGAGGACGCGCAGACGATGGTCGCGGCGGGCGCGACGCGGATCGGCGCGAGCGCGTCGGTCGCTATCTTGAAGGGCCTGACGTCCGACGCGTCGTACTAACCCGCTATGTCCATGTCGTTTCGGCCCGTTCTGATTCTCTCGCTCGGCGTCTTTCTGACGGCCTGCTCCGGCACGCGCCCCGTGTCGGGCCCCGACGCCGGCCCCGACCCGTCCGCGCCGGCAGCGACGTACCCGGCCTACGAGACGTTCGACCCGCGCCCGTACGACGCCGCGCCGCCGTCGCGCGTCGAGGTCGTCCACGATGTGCCGGCCGTCGTGATGGCGGGCCGCGTCGTCGTGCCGGCCCGCGCCGGGGCTCCGGCGCCGACCGAGCGCACGCCGCGGCAGGTGGACGGCTACCGCGTCCAGATCCTGTCCAGCAACAACCGCACGACGGCCGAATCCGCGCGTGACGCTGCCGTCGTGTGGTGGACGCGCGCGCGCGGCCGCTCGGGTGCGCCGGCGGGCCTCGACCCGATCGTCGCCTACCTCTCGCCGTACTACCGCGTCCGCCTCGGGGCGTTCGGGAGCGAGGACGAGGCAGAGGCGGCCCTCGCGTTCGTCCGCTCCGAGTACCCGGACGCCTTCCTCGTCCCCGACGTCGTCACCATCGTCGAGTAGCCCCCCAACCCGATGTCACTGGTCCTGCCCGCCGCGCTCCGCGCGATCCTTCCTGCCGCCGCGCTCCTCGCGCTCTCCGCGTGCTCCGGCCCGCGCCCCGTCGCGGAGCCGCCCGTGTCGGAGACGGTGAGCTACCCCGACGCACCCGCGCCGGTCCCGGCGCCAGTCTACGAACCCGCGCCCACGCCCGCGCCGGTCTACGAGCCCGCGCCGACGCCGGCACCCGCACCGTCGCGGCAGGTCCAGGGCTTCCGCGTCCAGGTCTACGCCTCGGACTCGGCCGCCGGCGGCGAGCAGGCCCGCGCCGACGCGGCGTCGTGGTGGGCGTCCGAGCAGCGCCGCTCGGGCTTCCAGGCCCCGCTCGACGCGTACGTCGTGTACCTCGACGGCCTCTACAAAGTCCGGATGGGCGCGTTCACGAACCGCTCGGACGCCGAGAGCGCGCTCCAGCTCGTCCGCACGCGCTTCCCCGACGCGTTCCTCACGCCGGACCTCGTGACGATCGACGGCTGACGCCCCGGCTTTCTCTTCGCCAGCGCGCCGCGGTGCCCGGAGGGGCGTCGCGGCGCGTTTCCGTTCCGGGCAGGTCGTTCTCTACGCCTCGGGCTCGGCAACGAGGACGAGCCCGGCCGGTGCACCCGTGTGCGCGTCGAGCGGCTCCCGGACGGAGCGCAGCACGAGCCCGGCCGCGGCCAGCACCCGCACCCACGACCCGACCGTCCGGACGTACGTCGGCGTGCCGCTGACGTCGAGTGGGCCGTCCTCGTAGGGCCGCAGCGCGGCCGGGTGGACGGCCTCGACCACGACGCGCCCGCCGACGTCGAGGGCGGCGCGGGCGGCGAGCAGGGCCGAGGCGGCCCGCTGCGCGGGGTACGCGGCGTCGTCCGGCAGCGGCGTCAGCGGGAAGGCGACGACGTCGGCCGGCAGCGCGTCGTCCGTGACGACGTCCACGCCGAGCACGTCGAGCGCGTCGGCCAGCCACGAGGCCTCGCCGACGATGCGGACGCGCCCGCCCGGCGGCAGGCCGTCCAGGATGGCCTCGACCGTGGCCGCGTCGGACGCCTCGCGCGACGGGTCGAGCAGAGCAGCACGCGGGCTGGGGATGAGGCGGAGCGGCGGGCGGTCGGACATCGGCATGCGGTCGGCGTGGCGAAAGGATAGCGCCGCCGCCGCTGGCATTCGGTCGCGCCGGCGACGCCCGCGCCCGTAGGTTCGGCCCATGACGCTCTTCCCAGACCTGCCCGCCACCGGCACAGATCCCGAGGCGGACGCGCGTGCCCTCGTCGCGCTTTCACTCGTGCCCGGCGTCGGCTCGGCGCGCATCCGGGCGCTCCTCGCCCGCGCCGGCAGCGCCGCGCCGGCTCTGGGCTGGCCCGCGTCGCGCCTCGCCTCCGTCGAGGGCGTCGGCCGGCAGACGGCGCAGGCCATCCGCGCCTTCGACGACTGGGCGACGGTCGACCGCCACCTTGCCGCCGCCGCCCGCGTCGGCGCGCGCCCGCTCTCGTTCCTCGACGCCGACTACCCGGCCCTCCTGCGCGAGACCTACGACCCGCCCGCGCTGCTCTGGCTCCGCGGCCGCCTCGACCCCGCCGATGCCTACGCCGTCGCCGTCGTCGGGACGCGCAACGCGACGGACTACGGGCTGCGTGTCGCCGAGGCGTTCGCGCGCGGGCTCGCCGAGGCCGGCGTGACGGTCGTGAGCGGACTCGCCTACGGCATCGACGCCGCCGCACACCGCGCCGCGCTCGACGCCGGCGGGCGGACCATCGCCGTGCTCGGGTCGGGCGTGGACCGCATCTATCCCGCGCGCAACGCCGGGCTCGTCAAACGCATCCTCGAGACCGACGCCGGGGCCGTCCTCTCCGAGATGGGCATGGGCGCCGCGCCCGACGCCGGCAACTTCCCGCGCCGCAACCGCATCGTGTCCGGCATGACGCTCGGGACGGTCGTGGCCGAGGCGCGCCCGGCCGGCGGCTCGTTGCTGACGGCTGCGCTCGCGCTCGAGCAGAACCGCGAGGTGTTCGCCGCGCCCGCGCCCGTCTTCGCCGAGATGGACGGCACGAACCGCCTCATCCAGGGCGGGGCCGCCGCCCTCGTGATGAGTGCGCAGGAGGTGCTCGACGCGCTCGCTCCGCGCCTGCCGGTCCGGGTGGACGCTCCGCCCGCCGCCGCGCCCGCTCTCCCCGACGAACTCACGGCCATCGAGCGCCGCCTGCTCGACGCGCTCGGCCCGGACCCGCGTCCGCTCGACGCCGTCTGCGACGCCTCCGGCCTCGACGCGTCGACGTCGCTGGTGTACCTGCTCCAACTCGAGTTCCGCGGGCTCGTCCGGCAACTGGCCGGCAAGCAGTTCTTCCGGCCCCGGTAGGATGGATCGAGTTGAAGGGCGAGACTGGTCGGCTGAAACGGCTCGTTCCGACACCTCACACCACCAAAAACATGTCATCCTGAACTCGTTTCAGGATGACATGTTGCCTTTGTTCGACGCTGATGAAACGCAGATCCTGAAACGAGTGGGCTGCGCCGGCCTTCGGCGCAGGATGACAAGGTGAGAGGGAGGCGTCACAATCCGGTCCGCGGTCTACGCCACGCAAGGCCTCCCGTCTTCACCGGTGTTCCGCCGGGGGATGGGCGCCGGCGGGCTAGCTTTCGGGTTCGCCCTGCCCGCATCGACCGCGACGCGGGCATACGTCCTTTTCACGTATCCCACAGGGTCCTCCCAATGGCAGATACCCCCGGCGCGAAGCCCGCGCCCATGTACGAGTTGATGTACATCATCAACCCGGTGCTCGCCGAAGAGCAGACGAAAGAGATCGTTCAGCGCGTGACTGCGTACCTCTCCGACAACGGCGCCGAGGTGGCGCAGGTCAACGAGATGGGCAGCCAGCGCCTCGCGTACCCCATCGAGAAGAAGCGCAACGGCTACTACGTCATCGTCAACTTCCGCCTCGCGAACCCGGTCGCGCTGCCGAAGCTCGAGCGCTCGCTGCGCATCAACGACGACATCATGCGCCACCTCGTGCTCCGCTACGACGCGAAGATGGAGCGCCACTACACCCAGCAGAAGGCCGAGGCCTCGTCTGCCAAAGCCGCCGCCTAACGATGGAAGTCAACCCGAACGACGCCCCGAGCACGGACGCCGAGGAGACCGGCTTCGGCGCCGGCACGCCCGCCCCGACCTCCATGGAGGACCCGACGCAGGTCGAGCAGATCCAGAACGAGCCGCCGCCGCGCGCCGTCACGCCCGAGATGGCCGCGACGCTCAAGGCCGCCTCCAACCCGGACGACCTCCAGCGCATCGCCGCGCCGGGCGCGGACCACATCAAGCTCAAGGACCCCTTCAAGGCCGAGGGCATCGAGTACATCGACTACAAGGACGTCGACACGCTCAAGCGCTACGTGAACGAGCAGGGCAAGATCCTGCCGGGCCGCATGTCCGGCATCTCGGCCAAGTTCCAGCGCCAGCTCACGACCGCGATCAAGCGCGCGCGCCACGTCGCCCTCCTGCCGTACGTCGCCGACAACGTCAAGTAGTCGCGCCGGGCAGTACGCTGCCCGCGTGACTTCTGGCGTGCATCCCGCACCCCCATGAAGGTCATCCTGACAGAGGACCACGACACGCTCGGCGCCAAGGGCGACGCGGTCGAGGTCAAGAACGGCTACGGCCAGAACTTCCTCATCCCGCGCCGCCTCGCCGTGCCCGCCACGCCGAGCGCCGTCAAGCGCTACGCCGAGGAGACGCGCCAGACCGCGCACAAGATCGAGGCGCAGCAGGCCGCGCTCAAGACGCTCGCCGAGGCCCTCACGGGCACCGAGGTGACGATCGAGACGCGCACCGGTGAGAACGGCCGCATCTTCGGCACCATCACCACGACGCAGATCGCCGACGCGCTCGCC
Organism: Rhodothermales bacterium; assembly: GCA_038233965.1. Classification (GTDB taxonomy): domain Bacteria; phylum Bacteroidota; class Rhodothermia; order Rhodothermales; family Rubricoccaceae; genus DASVSE01. The sequence goes on from JBBSUZ010000105.1 coordinate 6,141, forward strand.
GCCGGGGGCAACCCCGTCGACCGCCGCAAGATCTCGCTCGACGGCGACATCCGCGAGACGGGCGCCTTCCCGGCGCACGTCCGCTTCGGTACCGACGCCGTCGCGACCATCACGGTCAACGTGGTCTCGGAGAACGCCGCCGACGCGCCCGCTCCGGCGGCCTCGGACGACGACGGGCTCGCGAACGAGCTCGCCGGCTACGAGGGCGACGAGGACTGAGCGAGTCGTCGCGCAGCCTCTGCGCATGCAGCCTCTGGCGCAAGCCGCTCTGCGGGGCGCTCTTCTCAGGAAGGGCGTCCCGCGTTCTCGTTCGGTCAGCACCACTGCCCCGGCTTCGGCCGTTGGTCCTCCTCGATTCCCCCCCGATCCGATGCTCGTCCGCTCCGCCGCTCTCCTCGCCCTCGTGTTCACCGTCGCCCCGGCGCAGGCCCAGACGCGCCCGGCGGACGTCGTGTCCTGGGTCGCGCGTGCCGAAGGGGGCGCCCGGGGCGAGGCCGCCCGCGTCGTCTTCTCGGCGACGCTCGCGCCCGGCTGGAAGATGTACGCCCTGGACTCGCCCGTCGGCCGTCCGCTCGCGATCGCGCTGAACAGTCTCCCGGCCGGCGTCACGGCGGGGACGCCGCGCCAGACAGGCGCGCACCGTGGCCACGACGCCGCCTTCGACGCCGAGGCGTCGACGTTTGTCGGCACGGCGCGCATCGAGCAGCCGCTCGCGGTCTCGCGCCGCGCTGTCACAGGCCCGGCCGTCGTATCGGGGACGGTCCGCTACGCCGTCTGCGACGCCTCGATCTGCCTGCCGCCCGCGTCCTCGGCATTCCGCGTGACGCTCCGGGTGCAGTAGAGGGAGCGTTTTCGCGACGTTCGGCGGATCTGGCTACAGGCTTCAGTCGGCCGGCCGATGTGCGGAAGGAGCTCTCCCATTGCGCCGATGCCCTCGCTCTCGTTCGTCCGTCCGCTCGCGGCCTGCGCCGTGCTCGCGTTGCTCGCGGGCTGCGACACCGTCGGCACGGACTCGACGCACGTCGAGGCATCGCAGGACCCGTGGGTCGAGATGCTCGACGCGGTCAACGCGGTGCGGGCGGCGGGGCAGACGTGCGGCGGCGAGCGGTACGCGCCGGTCGCACCGCTCGTCTGGAACGACCGCCTCGAGGCTGCCGCGACGCGCCACACGGCCGACATGGTCGAGCACGGATCGTTCGCACACCGCGGATCCGACGGGTCCGAGGTCGGCGAGCGGGCGACCCGGGCGGGCTACTCGTGGCGGCTCCTCGGGGAGAACATCGCGCGCTTCCAGCAAACGGTTCCGGAGGTCGTGGAGGACTGGGTGGAGAGCCCCGGCCACTGCCGCGCGCTCATGGACGCGCGCTACGCCGAGATGGGCGCCGCCGTCCAGGACCGGTACTGGACGCAGGTGTTCGGGCTGGCCCGGTAGCCTGCGGCCACTACTCCGTCTCCGCACCCGCTGCGGCGAGCGCGTCGAAGCCGCCCGCGTTGACGACGGTCTGGAAGCCCATCTGCGTCAGCTTCTCGGCGGCCACGGCGCTGCGGCTGCCCGAGCGGCAGTAGAGATAGACGGGCCGCGCGCGGTCGACGCTGTCCAGCGACGCCTCGAACTGACCGCCGTTGACGTCCACGTTCTGCGCGCCGGCGACGTGGCCCGAGGCGTACTCGGCCGGCGTGCGGACGTCCACGACGAGCGCGTCGGCGGGGCGTGCGAGGAAGGCGCCGGCGGGCGATGACGCGGCGGCGGGCGCATTCTGCGCGGCGGCAGGTGCGGCCGTATCGAGCGAGGCGGTGTCGGGCGCGGCGCAGGCGGCCAGCGCGAGCAGGGCGATGAGGGGGAGGCGGGTCATGTCCAGTGGGTTCGGGTGAGGGCGACGGTCTGCGGCGGCCCGTTCGGGCTGGCGCGGGTGACGTGGTGCGCAAACGCGCCGGGCGCGGCGTCGGGTCCGGAGACGGGTCCGCACGCCGAGACGACCGTCTGCCCGACCGTCGCCTCGTTCTGGAACGCGATGTCGAGCACGGACAGGCGCGCTGCCGCGCGGACGTTCTCGGGGACGGCTTCGAGCGCCCACTCCGCGATCCGCGCGTGGTTGGCGTGGCCCACGCGGTCGAGGTCGGCGTGGCGGACGGCGAACGTCTCGCTCCGCGTTACGGTGTTCGGCGGTACCGGCGCGGGTGCACCGTCCAGCGTCAGGCCGCGCGGGACGTCGGGCGGGGGGAGGAAGGTGTCCATCGCTGGCGGCAGCCGCACCGGCCGGCGGCGGCCGGCGAGCAGGAACCAGACGGACGTGGCACGGACGAGCGCCGCGCCCGAGGCGTCGCGGAGCACGAAGTCGCGGTGTGCCCGGAGCCCCTCGCGGTCCGACGGCCACGTGTCGACGGTGACGGCGTCGCGCAGTCGGGGGAGGTCGGATTGGACGCGCAGCAGGAGGCGCTGGAGGACCCACGTCGCGGGCCCGGCCGGCAGGTCGAAGACGTCGAGGTCGTGGGCGCGGGCCTGCTCGCCGGCCGCCTCCTGGAACAGGTTGAGGACCGCGAGGACCGAGACGCGCTCGTCCGGCCCGGCCTCGTAGGCGCGGACGCGGAAGGGCTCAGTCCAGACGGTCGCGTAGGGCGAGGCGGGCATGGCGGTACAAACACCGGTGATGGCGGGAGCAAGATCGGGCCGTGTGAAGCAGATGTACGCGGCCCGGAACAGGCGGACAGAGTCCCGGTACTACACGCTCCCCTCTTACCGCCCGACCCGGGCTTCTCCGATGGCTGACCGCCCCCTTATCACAGGCTCTTTCTCCGACGCGGACGCTGCCGACCGCGCGTACACCTCCTTCCGCGACCGCGGCTACACCGACGATGACCTCCACGTCATGATGTCGGACGACACCAAGAAGACCTACTTCGACCGCGACGACGCGGCGATCGACGAGGGCTCGAAGGCGCTCGAGGGCGCTGGCACGGGCGCGGCCATCGGCGGCTCCGTCGGCGGCATCCTCGGCGCGATCGCGGCCGTCGGCACGGCCGTCGCGCTGCCGGGCATCGGCCTCGTGGCCGGCCCGCTCGTCGGCGCGCTCGCCGGTGCGGGCGCTGGCGGCGCAGCGGGTAGCCTCGTCGGCGCGCTCGTCGGCGCGGGCATCCCGGAGGAGCACGCCCAGACGTACGAGTCTGACGTGAAGAACGGCCGCATCGTTGTCGGCGCGCACCCGCGCGACGAGGACCGCGACCTGTTCCGCGACACGTACTCGTCGAACAACGCATCGAACGTGTACTCGAGCTACTAAGCCCGAGTCAGAATCGATCCGCGCGGGGCGGGGGCTACGGCCTCCGCCCCGCGCGTTGTTTGGGGCCTCGGGCCCGCCTCAGGCGAGGTGCGCCGTCAGCGTGATGTCGGCTGCGCTGAGCACCTTGGAGAGCGGGCAGTTCTC
>JBBSUZ010000106.1:0-9559 GCA_038233965.1 Rhodothermales bacterium
CCGCGAGAAGTTTCTGGCCTCCTACGACCCCGAGCGCGACCTCTTCCTCATCGAGGAGGCCGTCGAGTGGGAGGACCTCGACGCCGACGAGGACGGCGAGATCGACTACGCCCTCGCCGTCGACGGCAAGGAGTACAAGACGTTCGAGACGCCCGAGGAGGCGGCCGAGACGCTGATGGCGCTCGCGAAGGAGCACAACCTCGCGCCGAGCTTCATGATCCTCTTCGAGGAGGACGCGGCGTAACGCAGCCGCCGGTATCGGGGCACGAGGGATGGGACACGGGAGACACCCGGCCCGCCCTCGTGCCCTTTTTTTATGCGCCGTCGCGTGCAGAGAGCGCGAGGGCGATCCAGCCCGCGATGAACGCGACGCCTCCGATCGGCGTGATCGCCCCGAAGACGGGGACGTCCAGGAGGACGAGCGCGTAGAGGCTGCCCGAGAACACGACGGCGCCCGCGACGAAGAGGGCAGACGCGCGTCGCGCCCAGACGCTCGGCCGGCTCGCGGCGAACGCGCCCACGACCGCATGGGCGAGGCCGTACTGTGCGCCCGTCTTCCACACGTCGATGCGGTCGGGCGTGACGAGATCCCGCAGGGCATGGGCGCCGAACGCGCCGGCGGCGACCGAGATGGCCCCGATAATCGCGCTCGCGGCAAACAGTCGGCGGGCGGTCTGATCGGTCATGGCCGGGCGTCGAGGACCTGGAACGGCGTCACGCGGCCGTTGAGGCGCAGCGTGTACGAGCCCGGCGCGAAGAGGCCGTCGAGGCGGACGTAGAAGCGAAATGGCCGCACGACCTGGGCGCAGACGGCCCCGCGCGGCTGCCGCATCGTGAGCGTCATGGAGACGAAGTGGCCCGTCTGCTCCTGCGTGACCGCGTTGAGCGCCGAGCACGCGTCGGGCAACGCACCCTTGACGAGCACCTCGACCGGGACGGCCTCGCCCGGCACGCTCGGGACGGCCGCCCGGACGGCGACCGAGTCCACGACGGCCGTGTAGATGAAGACACCGGACGAGTCTGTCGGGGCGCCGATGAGGAGCGTCTCGCGGCCGTCCGGGCCCCAGCCGTCGGCGCGGTGGCCGAAGCGCTGGTCGCCGGTTCGCGTGCGGCTGCCGGAGCAGGCCGCGAGCGCGAGCCCGAGCGTGAGCAGGACGGCAGCGCGCGTCATGCCTCGTCGGACGTGCCACCGTCGGACGTGCCGCCGTCGGACGTACCGCCGTCGGACGTGTCGCCGTCGGATGTCGCGTCGTCGTCGGATGCAGCCGTCACGGGCGGGGCCGGGGCGGACTCGCCGCGGAGGATGGGCGAGTCCGGGTGCTCGTCCGAGACGACGTTGATCGGGGCGTCGCCCCAGAGGCGCTCGAGGTCGTAGCGGCTGCGCAGCTCGGGCGTGAACACGTGGACGACGAGGTCGAAGTAGTCGAGCACGATCCAGCCGGACGAGCCGGGCTGTCCCTCGCGGTGCAGCGGGCGCTCGCCGCCCTGCGCGCGCAGGCGGTCCACGACCGAGTCCACGATGGCGCGGATCTGGAGGTCGGACTCGCCGGTCGCGAGCACGAAGTAGTCGACCTCGCCCGAGATGCCCCGCAGGTCCATCACGGCGACGTCGAGCGCCTTCTTGTCGAGCGCGGCGTCGACGGCGAGGCGGGCGAGCTCGTGGCCCGCGGTCGGGCCGGTGCGCGGGGCGCGGGGCGTGGTGTCGGTATCGGGCGTCATGTCGGAGGAATCGATCATATCAGTGGAATCAGAGGTCATCGAGTGGGCTGAACTTGGTGTAATCGCGGCCGATGGTGATGCGGACGGTGAGGTCGTTCTCGCTCACCCGCGCCGAGTCGGCGTCGATGATGCGGCGCTGCGGCAGGCCGAGCGCGCCGGCGACGTTGGCGGCATCGGCGCGCGTGCCCTTGAGGACGGTGACGGTCGTCGTGTCGGCCTTCGGGACGGTCCCGACCTCGAGCACGTCGAAGCCGCGGGCCTGGAGCAGCGTCCGCGCGCGGGCGGCGAGGCCGTTGACGCCCGTGGCGTTCTTGATGTCGACGGTGATGCGGGCGCGGGCGGCGGCGAGTGCGCGCGCCTGTCCGGACGTATCTGGAGGCGCGGCCTCGGCGCGCTCGGGCGCCGGCGTCGGCGCGAGCGTGCTCGTGGCGAAGCCGTACGCGAGCATCGCCACGAGCAGGCCGCACACGACGAGCGCGGCGGTCAGGAGTCCGTTCGTCAGAGCCGGTCGTGTCACCTAGTCGCCTCGCGCGTCGCGGAAGAAGAGCGGCGAGCCCGACGTGCTGACGCTGGCGTTGAAGCCGGAGCGCGTGCCGAACGGGTCGCCGTAGCGGCTGCCATAGCCCTGGCCCGCGTAGCCGTAGGGGCTGGCGTACGCGCCGTACGGGCTCTGCTGGACGCTGAGGTGGAGCACGCTGTTGGCCGTCGGGCGGTACGCGATCTCGGCGTTGCGGAGGTACACCTGCGGCGACGTCTCCTGCCCGTAGGCGCCCCCGATCGCGCCGGACGAGAACAGGTTCTTGGCGACGGCGACGTCCACGCGCCCGGCGAGGCGCGCCGACGGCTGCCACTGCACGCTCGTCGTGTAAATGCCCATGCCGAGCGTGCCGGCGCCGCCGGTCGTCGTCGAGAACTCGGCCTGCTGGCTGAAGTGGACCGTCTGCGCGTTGAAGTAGCGGCCGAGGTTGAGGCCGCCGGGCGCGCTGGGCGTGTCGTAGATGGCGACGCCGGCCGGGCGGGCCGTGGCGCCGCCGCGCATCTGGGCCTGCGCGGGCGCGGCAAACAGAGCGACGAGCAGGACGAGGACGGCCAGACGGCCAGGCGAGACGGACATGAGCGGCTCCGCGGAAGGGGGCGGGTAGGATAGGTTGCCGAAGCGCAACCGTCAATGCAACGCCGCGCACCCGGCAAAAGGTGCCCCCATACCCCGACGAGATGGCCCGTTCTGCGGCCTCGGTCGACGAGACACGGCAGAACCTCACGACGTCGCTCCCGACGACGCTGAGCGGCCGCACGCAACCGGGCTCGGCGGACCCGATCGCGTCCCGACGAACCGGCGGTGGTGGGAATAGACGCTCCCAGACCACCCGTCGAATCCCCAGTCTGTCTCGATTCCGTAGAGCCCGTCCGCTGTCACGACGAACTGGACGTTCGTCCCGGTGTCGATGCCCATCGGGTACGTCAGCGTGACGACGCCGTCACGGCTGCGCGCCCACCGCATCCTCAGACTGCCCATGCACGCGTTCGCCGGGGCGAACCCGGCGTAGACGTCCTCGAACCCGGGGGCTTCAGGCATGAGCACGAGCTCTATCTCGGACGGATTCTCCGTGCACCGCTCGCCGCAGATGGTGTAGGTGCCGAGCGCGTCTCCGTCGCCTCCGGCGGCTCGGGCCGAATCCATCGCCGCGTGGATCGCCCGATACGAGCGAGAGGCGAGGCTGTCTCCGGCCGCGCGCTCCGCCACCGCCGCTGCGGAGTGCGGGTCGTATCCCTGGTCCATGGTCGCGAGGCGGTACCCGACGAGGCCGAGGAGTCCGAGAACGGCAACCCCGATGGAGGCGGCGAGTCGCATGGCGTGTGTGGGGCCGTGTACCGTGGTAAGCTTCGGCCGCGTCGCTGGCGCCGGCGCCCACGATACACGTCGGCTGCGCCGCCGTGCAACCACCGGCGGTCACGTTCAGCCGGCCAGGGCCGAGACGATGAGCCAGCCGTTGAGCAGCGTGATCACCGCCACGATCGCGCCGAGCACGAGCGACGTCGCCCGTCTGTTGACGAACGGGCCCATGATGGCCGGGTTCATCGTGAACAGCAGCAGCGGGATCAGCACGAACGGCAGCTCGAAGCTCAGCGCGACCTGGCTCGCGACCAGCACGCTTGTCGGGTCGAAGCCGAACATGACGATGATGACGCTCGGCACGAGCGTGAACGAGCGCCGCAGCCAGACGTTGATGTTGAGGTTCAGGAAGCCGTCCATGACCGTCTGCCCCGCCATCGTGGCGACGAACGACGACGAGAGGCCGGCCGCGATCAGCGCGACGCCGAACACCGGCGCCGCGTAGCCGCCGAAGACGCCGTCGATGGTGACGTAGGCGCCCTCGATGCCCTCGAAGTCCCGGCCGTAGAGCGACGCCGCCGCCACGAGCAGCATCGCCGCGTTGACGAACATCGCGATGAAGAGCGCGCCGCCCGTGTCCCACGCCTCGAGCAGGAAATGCCGGCGGTGGACGTGCTCGAGGTCGCCCTCGTCGCGCATCATCAGCGTCCGGCGGTCCTGCACGAGCACGGAGTGGAGGTAGACGCTGTGCGGCATCACGGTCGCGCCGATGATGCCGATCGCGATGTAGAGCGCGGCTGCGTCCGGCACGCCCGGGATGAGGCCGGTGCCGATCATGGCGAGCGTCGGCTTGGCGAGGACCATCTCGAAGACGAACGCGAGCCCGATGATGCCGACGAGGCCCATCACGACGAACTCGGCGACGCGGAAGCCGCGCTCGCTGGCCTCCTTGATGCCGATGAGGCCGAACGAGGCGATGGCGGCGAGGACGGCCCCGGCCCAGAGCGGCAGCCCGAAGACGAGGCTGAAGCCGATGGCCGCGCCGATGATCTCGGCGATGTCGGTCGCGATCATCGCGAGCTCGGCCGCGACCCAGAGCATGTAGACGACGGGCTTCGAGAGGCGCTCGCGGCAGAGCTGGGCGACGCCCTTGCCGGTCGCGATGCCGAGCTTGGCGGCGACGATCTGGATGAGGATCGCCATGACGCTCGCCAGCACGATCACCCACAGCAGGGCCGGGCCGTAACGCGCGCCGCCCTCGATGTTGGTCGCCCAGTTGCCCGGGTCCATGTACGCGACCGAGATCAGGAAGCCGGGGCCGACGAAGCGGAGAAACTCGCGGAGCGTGGCCCGGGAGCGATCCGGGGCAAGGGGTGACGGAACGTCCATAAACGGGGTCGAGGAGGGCGGGCCGCGACGCATGCAGCCTTTGTTTTGGCCAGCCTAAACTCCAGAGCCGGTCGAAATGTTTAGCCTTATCAAAATTAAAGAGCCGCCACGTCTAATGCCGTGCGAGGTCCAGCCGCGTCGAGTCCGGCAGCGGCGCGACGGCGACGACCTCGAGGCGCGGCTCGGTCTGGAGCGAGAGCGTCACCTTGTCGCCCGGCCGCAGGCCCGCGACGACGTCCGGGGTCGCGATCGGGAAGTCCATGCGCATCGCGTCCATGACGTCCGGGACGGCCTCGTGGTCGAACGTCGCGGCGGCTCCGTCGAAGACGGTCTTCTCGTAGACGGCGCGGACGTCGACGGTCTCGGGCGCGGGCTCGGAGGTGCAGCCGGCGGCGAGGAGGAGGGAGACGAGGAGACGGCGCATGGGGGCGGAGACGGGCGAGGCGGTCGAACGCGAGGTGGGGCGCGGGGATCGCGCGGATCGCCCGAAACAGGAGGCGCGAAACGGAGCGCGCCCGCCCCGGCCGGAGCCCGAGCGGGCGCGCATGCCGGCGGCGTCGGTTACTGGACGGCCGTGAAGTCGCGGCCAGCCGGGTTGACGACGTAGCGGAAGGTGTAGCGCCGGTCCGGAGTGTCGCCCGGGCCACCCAACGTGACGGGCGTGGCCGGCGCGCCGAGGTAGTAGCTCTGGATCTGGACCTTCGCGTAGCCGCGGCCGTCGGCCGTGCGGACGAGGATCGTGCGGCCCGGGATCGGCGCGATCAGGTTCTGCGGCTGGTTGTAGTTGTACCAGCCGTTGTTCGAGCCGGTGCAGATCGCGCGGGGCGTGCCCGGGACCATGCCGCCGGGCGTGTTGGTGCCGGGGCAGACCGACGCCGCCGCGCCGTCGACGCGCAGCGTGACCGAGTCCGGGACGGCCGTGAACGCGTCGAACAGGCCCACGGCGACGGTCGCCGCGCCCTGGCCGGGGCCGGACGTGCCGCCGTTGACGATGATCGACGTCCCGCGGAAGCCGAGGTCCCACGACGTCGTCGCGGAGTCCGTGCGGACCGGGTTGTCGTAGCTCAGCACGACGCGGTTGTCGCGCAGCGAGTAGAGCGTGTAGCGGCCCGTGGCGATCGTGGCGCCGGTGTTGGGATCACGCGTGGCCGGGTCCGCGACGACGTCGGAGGCGGTGCGGGCCGGGAGCGGGGTCGCGACCGGGTCGGCCGAGTCGCAGGCGGAGAGGGTGAGGCCGAGGGCGGCCACGAGGACGAGAAAGCGGTTCATCGGGGAGACGAAAGTGAGAGCGGGAGCGGAATGCCGGGCGGGGCCGCGGCGTCCGCGACTAGAAGGAGAGGTCGAGCGCGGCGTAGACGCGGCGGCCGGCGAGCGTCGGGACGAGTTCGGGCTGCGTCGTGCCGAAGGCGTTGTCGAGGCCGAGCTGGAAGCGGGCCGTCCGGGCGACGAGCCCACGGCCGAGGCGTACGTCGCGGCCCAGCGTCGCGTCCCAGATGGCCGTCGCCGGGACGAACTCGTCGGGCCGGGTCGCGACGCCGTTGCCGTCGAGGTCGCGGAGGGCCGTCCGCGAGCGGAGGCGGCCGCGGACGCTGGCCGTCCAGCCACCGGCCGTGTACACCGTGCGGACCGTCCCTGTGGCTGTCGCGCGGCCGATGAGGTTCGTGTAGTCGCTGAGGGTCACGAGCGCCTCGGTGCCGTCGGCGGTGCGCGAGAAGACGGTGCCGGAGCGGATCGCGTCGACGACGTCGAGGTCGCGCGTGCGGAGTAACTGGACGCCTGCGCCGACGCTCAGGCCCGCGAGCGGCGTGGCCGTCGCGTCGAACGTGACGCCCTCCGTCCGGACCCGGTTGACGTTGAGGTAGCTGAAGATCGGCCCGCCGCCGACGAGCTGGCCGACGGGCTGGACGTCGATGAGGTCCGTGACGGCGTTGCGGAAGCCGCCGAGCGTGAGCTTCACGCCGCGCACGGGCTCGGCCTCGACCTCGGCGTTGAGCGCGATGCTGGACTCGGGACGGATCGCGCCGAGCGTCGCCGGGTCGACGTACGTCGCGTCCAGCCGGCCCTCGGCGTCGAGCCGGGCGAGGGCCTCCGCGACGCGCGTCGCGCCGTAGACGACGTAGCCGCCGGCGGGGTTGGTGAACGAGAGGTAGAGCTGGCGCGGGTCCGGCGCGCGGAAGCCCGAGCCCGCCGAGAGGCGGAAGCGCAGGCGGTCGGTCGGGCGGATCAGGACGGCCGCCTTGGGCGTGATGCGCGCCCCGACGGCCGACTGGTCGTCGAGGCGGGCCGAGACGTTGAGCGCGAGCAGGCGGGACGGCTCCCAGTCGTGCTGGACGTACGTGTAGAGCGTGCTCTGGCGCGGCGCGTCGGCCCCGTAGCGGTTGCCGCCGATGGCGTCGCGCAGGCCACCCACGCCGACGAGCGTGCGCTGGGTCGTGCTCCAGAGGGCGCTCAGGCGGCCCTCGGTCTTGAGGATCGACTGGTCGAAACGGTCGTCGAACGTGCTCAGGCCCGTCGTCTCGTTCACGACGTCGGTGTCCAGGCGGTAGCCCGAGGCGTAGGCCGAGAGCTCGGACGACAAGGTGACCCCGCGCACGCGTCCGAAGCGGTGCGTGAGCTCGGGGTGGATGCTCCAGTCGAGGCGGCTCTCGGTCTGGTCGATGGGCGCCGTGACGCCGACGGCGTCCGTGAAGCCATAGATCTGGTTGAGGCTGCCCGTCGTTGCGCGCCCGCCGAGCGTGAGGCGTGTCCGCTCGCCGAGCGCGATGGTCGCGCGCAGGTCCGCCGTGCTCTCGCCGACGGCCGGCGTCGTCGGGCCGAAGATGGTCGGGTCGAGGTCGTAGCCCTGGGTCGCGTAGCGGTCCAGCGTGAGACGCACGCCGAGCGGGCCGCCTCGCCACGTGCCCGCCGTCTCGCCCTCGGCCGTGAAGGCGGTCGTGCCGAACGAGCCGGCGCGCGCGCGGAGGCGCCCGCCCGTGCTCGTCGGGGCCCGTGTGACGAGGTTGATGACCCCCGCGAGCGCGTCCGACCCGTAGAGCGACGAACTGGGGCCGCGGACGATTTCGACGCGGTCCAGCCCGGACACGCTGAGGCGGCGCAGGTCCAGCACGCCGGCGTCGCGGCCGATGACGGGCTCGCCGTCGATGAGGATGAGCGTGTAGGCCGGGTCCAGGCCCTGCACCTGAACGCCCGCGCCGAAGTCGGTCGTGATGGTCAGGCCGGGGACGTCCGCGAGCAAGTCCGTGAGGCGCAGCCGGCCGTCCGTCTCCGCATCGCGCGCGTCGACGACGGTCGTCGGGATCGGGACATCCTCGAGAAACTCGGTGCTCCGGGTCGCCGTGACGACGACGCGGCCCAGGGCGCGGGTCGTCGTATCGGCCGGCGTGGTCTGGGCGGCCACCGTCGGGGCCGTAAGGCCGGCGAGGGCGGCGAGCAGCCAGGCGCGGGAACTGAGCATCAGCAGGCGGTTATCTGGATTCGATCTACGTTACGTCGATCGAACCCGGTTCCGGGCACTCCAGCGCCTCTTCCCGCTCTCTTCGAACGGTCGGATACGTCGGGGCACTCGATTGGTCGTCACAACGCAGGCTTTCCGTTCTGCGTCCCCGCGGATTCACGTCCGGAGTTGGATCCACACAACCTTCGCCCCTCTGAGACCGGGCATTCACGGCACTGTTTGGGGCGCTCGGTAGCTTCCCGCTTTCGTCCCCGCGCCGCCGGCAGGCGCCACCCCCTCCTCCCGCCCGAGATGGAAACCACCCGCACCGCGACCGGCACGATCGGCAGCGTCCTTCAGGTCATCGGCCCCGTCGTCGACTGCGAGTTCACCTCCGGGGCTGTCCCCGATATCTTCGACGCGCTCGAGATCGCGCGCCCCGGCGACACGCCGCTCGTGCTCGAGGTCCAGCAGCACCTCGGCGAGAACCGGGTCCGCACGATCTCGATGGACTCGACCGACGGCCTGCAGCGCGGCACCGAGGTCGTGGGCACGGGCCGGACGATCCAGATGCCCGTCGGCGAGAACGTCCGCGGCCGGCTCTTCAACGTCGTCGGCGAGGCCATCGACGGCCTCCGCGCGCCGGACGTGACCGAGTACCGCTCGATCCACGCCGACCCGCCGCCGTACGACCAGCTCGCCACCAGCGTCGAGGTGCTCGAGACCGGCATCAAGGTCATCGACCTCATCCAGCCCTACGCCCGCGGCGGCAAGATCGGCCTCTTCGGCGGCGCCGGCGTCGGCAAGACGGTCCTGATCCAGGAGCTGATCAACAACATCGCCAAGGGCCACGACGGCATGTCGGTGTTCGCCGGCGTCGGCGAGCGCACGCGCGAGGGCAACGACCTCATGCGCGAGATGCTCGAGTCGGGCATCATCAAGTACGGCGACGCCTTCATGCACAGCATGGAGGAAGGCTCGTGGGACCTCGACGCGGTCGACTACGACGAGCTCAAGGAGTCGCAGGCGACGTTCGTCTTCGGCCAGATGAACGAGCCGCCCGGCGCCCGCGCCCGCGTGGCGCTCTCCGGCCTCACGATCGCTGAGTACTTCCGCGACCAGGGCGGCAAGGACGTCCTGTTCTTCGTCGACAACATCTTCCGCTTCACGCAGGCGGGCTCCGA
>JBBSUZ010000107.1:0-9555 GCA_038233965.1 Rhodothermales bacterium
GGCGAGAGGTATTCCCGGCTCGTGTTCAGCCCGCAGGGCGAGGGCCCGGTCGGGACCGTCGAGGCGGTCGTGGTCGAGGCGCTCCAGACGGCGGACTTCGAGATCGGGCTCAACCTGAACCTCATCACGCGCTCGGCCTACGTCGACGCCGCCCGCGCGCGCCACGACGCCGGCGTGCAGGTCCGCGCCGCCATCGGCGACATCGGCACGACGGGCTCGGTCTTCGCCCCGCTCGCCGCCTTCGCCGACGCCTACGCCTTCCCGTCGGGCACGCTCGGCCTGCTCCACCACAAGGTCGGCATCGTCGACGCGCAGCACCCGGATTCGGACCCGACCGTCATCACGGGCTCGTTCAACTGGTCGCGCTCGGCCAACGAGGACAACAACGAGAACGCGATCCTCATGCACAGCGCGGCCGTCGCCAACCTGTACCTCCAGGAGTTCGCGGCGCGCTACGCGCAGGCCGGCGGCACGGGGACGTTCCCGACCGGCGCGGACGGCACTCCGGACGCGGGCGTCTTCGCGCTCTCGGCGCCGGCGCCGAACCCCGCGCGTGGCGCGGCTCGGATCACGCTCACGCTCCCCGAGGCGGGCGTGCTCGACGTGCGCCTGTTCAACGTGCTCGGCCAGGAGGTCGCACGCGTGGCGCAGGGCGAGACGGCGGCAGGCGCGCACACGCTGACGGTCGAGACGGCCGGGCTGGCATCGGGCGTCTACGTGCTCCGCGCGACGTCCGGTTCGAGCACCGCGACGCGTCGGCTGACCGTCGTGCGGTGACGCGATACGCGAGCGGGCGGACGCAATCCGTCCGCTCGGCTTACGTCCGGGTGCGATGTTGCCGACACAAGCTCAAGCCGTAGTTTCGGCTGTTCTCGTTTCTTCAACGTCACCCCCTGTCTCGTGGCCCGTTTCGCTACTCGTACTGCTTTCTTTCTGTTCACGTTCTTCGCCCTGCCGGCCGGTGCCCAGTCCTTCGGCATCGGCGTCGGCGGCGTCGAGGCGCCCTACCCGCTCGCCGCCGGGACGGCGGACTTCAACAGCGACGTCTACGTCGCCGGCTTCTACGGCCGCGGCACGTACCTGCAGGGCTTCATCGGCACGGACCAGCAGCCCGGCGTCCTCGGCGACTCGGCCTCGGTCCGGCTCGTCGGTGCGGACCTGTTCACGGGCGGCAACCCGTCCGTCGTCCGGATCCCCGGCGACCTGCCGGTCCGCATCTTCCTGCCCGTCCGCCTGGGCGCGAGCTACCGCTACGTCGACGTCAAGGACCCGCTCGTCTCCCGGTCGCGGACGGGGCACATCGGCGAGGGCACGCTCGGCATCGGCGGCGGCGTCGGGCTCGACATCCCGGCCGCGCTCACCGCAGGCCTCGGCAGCGTCTTCGCCGAGGCGGCCTACGTCGTCTCCGCCGGCGTCCTCGCCGACTTCCAGCGGTCCGAGCCCGAGCCGCTCGCGGTCCGCGCCGGGACGCTCTCGCTCGGCCTCCGCGTAATCAACCTCGCCGGCTCGCGCCTCGGCGCGTCGGTCGGGTACACGCTCCGGACGTCCGGCCGGTCGGGCCGGCTCGACACCGGCGGCGACTTTATCGAGGCCATCACGAGTTCGGGCGGGCTGACCGACTATGAGACGATGCACCTCGTCCGCGCCGGCCTCGCCTTCTGACCCCCATGCGCGCGCTCCTTCTCCTGCTCTGCCTGCTCACCTGCGCCCCGGCCGGGGCACAGGCGTGGACCGTCTCGAACCGCGCCGTCGGGCCCGTCCGCTTCGGCATGACAATGGCCGAGGCGTCGATCGCCACGGGCGGCCGCCTCCGCGTGTCGGACTGCAACGACTCGTGCTGCTCGGTCGAGATGACCGGCACGAACGACCTCTCGTTTCTCGCCGAGAACGGCATCGTGACGCGCGTCCAGGTGCTGACGCCCCAGATCCGGACGCTCTCCGGCCGTGGCGTCGGCGACTCCGAGGCGACGATCCGGCGCGCGTTCCCCGGCCAGATTCGCTCCGAGCCGCACACCTACGACGAGCGCGGCCACTACCTGGTCTTCCTCCCCCGCGACCGCGCGGACCGGAGCGAGACGGGCTTGATCTTCGACACCGATGGCCAGCGCGTGACGGGGGTCCGCGCCGGGTTGCAGCCCAGCGTCAGCTACGTCGAAGGGTGCTACTGATGCGGGTGCTCCTCCTGCTTCTGGCCGCGACGTCGGCGCCGCTCGCATCGGCGCAACCCGCGGCGCAGCCGGCGACGCAGATGTGCGGCGCCCCGGGCGCCTACGACGCGTGGTCCGCCGGGCAGCGCCTGCGCGCGCTCACGGACGAGCCCGCCCTTCCCGCCCGCGGGCCCTACGAGTCCACGGACGAGTGGATGGCCCGCACGGACGCCCTGCGCATCGACGCCCGGCGGCGCGCGCTCGACGGCCTCGGCCCGACCCGCGCGATCCGCGTCGGCGGCCGCGTGACGCCGCGCTACGACGCCGACGCCGAGCGCCTCTGGTTCGGCGCGGACGACGCCGTCCCGCCGACCGTCGTCCAGTTTCCAGAGAACCTCTCCGTCTCCGACGCCGCCAACGGGCAGTTCTGGCAGACGCCCGAGCCCGTCCCGAGCCTTTTCGGCGTAAGCCAGGCGGGCTCGGATCTCGAGCTCGGCTGGGGCCCGCCCTCGATGCGGATGAGCCGGAATCGCGCCCGCCTGCTGGACCCGCTCCAGAATCTGGCCTGCGTCTTCTTCGTCTTCAAGATTTTCGACGAGGCCTGGCCCGTCGTCGGGCTCGACCGGCTCGAGCTCGTCTCGGTCGGCCGGACAGGCGTCCCAAATGTCTGGTCCTGGACGTTCAACGACGAGGGCACGGTGAGCAGCGTGATGGAGGCAGACAGCATGGAGACGATGATGGAGGGCGAGACGATGTGGGCCGACAGCACGGTGATGATGTAGACGGTTTGGGGCAGCGCGCCCGTTGTGCGATGTTCCCCCCACCCGCCCGACTCGTCTGCGATGCTCCGCCTCGTCTGCCTCCTCTCGCTCCTCGTCGCCACCGACGCCCTCGCCCAGGCCCCGCTGTGCGGCGCGCCCGACGCCGTCGACGCCCGCGCTGCCGCCCGGCAGTTCCGCGCGCTCGCGAGCACGTCGGCGGGCACCCGCCAGCGCGCGCTCGACGCGCTCGGCCCGGCCCGGACGCTCCGCGTCGGCGGCCAGGTTCAGGCCCGCTACGAGGCTGAGCATGAGCGGCTCTTTTTTGGCCCGGGCAACACCGCCTCGCCCGCCACCGTCGCCATTCCGGCGCGCCTGCGCGACCGCCGCGTGGCTGGCGCGCCCGAGCCTGCCGAGAGCCTGTTCGGCGTGCCGCTGCCCGGCGACAGCCTCCTGATCGGGCGCGCCCCGTCGATAAAGGTCGGGCGCCTGCGGGTGCGGCTGATGGACCTCGACCGCACCGGCACCGCCTGCGTCTTCCACGTCTACGCCATCGAAGGCGACGCCCGCCCGACGGTACGGATGGACCGTCTCGAGCTCGCCGTCGCCGGCTACGGTGATCCCATCGTCTGGAGCTGGACCTTCCCCGTCGCCGCACCTGCCGACTGACACCGTTTCCGCCAATCTGCAGGGCCTCAATTTGGTGTCATCGTGGCCCCGGGCCGGACTCTCTTGGGTGACCGTCGCGGACATCCCGGACCACGTCCGGGATGACACTGTCGGGGTGCACGGGCTCGCTTTGGACGTGGTATCTGGCGCTCGCGGCGGTGTGCTCGAGTGGCTGGTCCGCCGGGGAGCCGTTGGGAGTGTGGCGCCAGAGCTTGACAGGCCTACGATTCGAATCGTACACTCAGCCTACGAACCAGATCGTAGGCCCGATGCGAAACCCCCTCGCCGCCCTCGGCGGCACCGAGATGGAAGTCCTGCGCCACGTGTGGGCGCTCGGCCGCGCGACCGTCCGCGACGTCCACGCCCGCGTCGAGGCTGACCGGCCGCTGGCGTACACGACGGTCATGACGGTCATGAAGAACCTGGCCGACAAGGGCCTGCTGTCGGTCGCGACCGAGGGCACGGCCTACGTCTACCGCGCCGCGGCCGACCCCGACGCCGTGCGCGGCGGCGTCCTCTCGGGCATCCTCGACAAGGTGTTCGGCGGCAGCCCGGCCGCGCTCGTCCAGACGCTCGTGCAGCACGAGTCCCTGACGGCCGCGCAGCGCGACGAGATCCGCGACCTGCTGGACGCGATGGGCGACGCCACGCCGGGCGACGACATCCCGGGCGCTTCCGGTGACGCCGATGCGTGACCTGCTCGCCACGTGGGCGGCCGCGTTCCTCGCCGGCCCCGCGCTCCCGCTCGTCCTGTGGACGGTCCTCGTGCTCGTCTCCGAGGCTGCGCTCCGGATCGCCCGGGCGCACGCCGCGCTCTCGCTCCCGGTGCGCAGCGCGCTGCTCGCCGCACTCCCGACCGCGCTCGTCGCCGGGCCGGTCGCGCAGTGGCTCACGCCCGCCGCCATCGCTCCAGCGTTCCCGATCGGCCGCATCCGCGAGGCCGTCCTGCCCGAGCTCGTCGTCGGAGCGCCGGCCGCGGTACCGGCGGGCCCTTCCGACGCGCTGGTCTGGCTCGGCGCCCTCCTCGCGCTCGCAGGCCTCGTCGCCGCCGTGGCAGTCGTCCGGCTGGCCGTCGCCTACGTCCGGCTGGCGCGCCTGGACCTGCTCGACGCGCCCGCCGGCGTCCAGACCCGGGCGTCCGCTGCGCTCCAGCGCGCCGGCGTCACGCAGCCCGTCCGCATCGCGACCGGCGGCGACGTCCCGCTGACGTTCGGCGTGTGGCGGCCCGTGCTCGTCGTTCCGGCCGGTTTGGAGGGCGACGCGCTCGACCTCGCGCTCGCGCACGAGGCCGCGCACCTGCGGGCGGACGACTTCGGCTGGCACCTCGCTTCGCGCGCCGTCGCTGCTGTGTTCGCCGCGCACCCGCTCGTGCACCTGCTCGTCCGCGGGCAGTCGCTCGACCGCGAGCGCCTTGCCGACGCCGCCGTCCTCGCCGCTCGCCCGGCGGCCCGCCGCGCCTACGCCGAGTTGCTCGTGTCGTTTTCGTCCTGCCCGACGCCGCGCCTCGCGCTCGGCGTCGCGGCGCCTCCCCTCCTCCATCGCCTCGCCGCCATGACCCGCCCCCAGCTTCCGCACGACGTGCGCCGGTTCCAGCGCCTCGGGCGCACGGCCGGCGTGGGCGCGCTCGCGCTCGCCGCAGGCCTCGCCGTGCTCACTGCGTCGCCGTCGGCCGTCTCGCAGGTGCAGACCGAGGCCTCGGCCTACGAGCTCTCGGTCGAGTGGATGCAGCCAGACGGAGCGCCGCGCGTCGTCGTCACGCTCCGGGGCGGAAGCGACCGCGCGGCAGCCGTGCGTGTCGCCGACGAGTGGACCGATCCGGCGGCACCCGGCACGCTGACCGTCCGCTACGACGGCAGTGACGTCCAGCGCGCCGGCGTCCGCGCCGACCGCCTCCCGCCGGCCCCGCCGCCGCCGCCCGCTCCGCCGCCGCCACCGGCCCCGCCGGCCCCACCGGCCCCGCCGGCCCCACCGTCCCCGCCGGCCCCGCCGCCACCACCGCCGCCGCCACCACCGCCGCCGCCGCCGGCCCCGCTCGGGTCGGCAGTGACCGGCGTCGTGCGTTTCGCAGGCGTGGACCTGTCCCGGCTCGCCAACGGCCGGCAGGTCCAGGCCATGATCGAGGCGCTGCCGGCCCACCTCGACGCCGAGGGCGTCTCGTACGGCGACGTCCGCGTCGAGTACCTCATCGCCTCTGACGGGACGACGAGCCGCTTTCGGGTGACCTCTGGCCCGCGCGACCTCCACGCCGCGGCGGTCTCCGTCGCCCGCGCGATCCGGCTCGCAGAGGACGCGCGTCCGGGCGCCCCGGCCGAGGGCGTCTTCCGCCTCGTCTACAGCGCCACCTGACGCCCGATGAAACCGATCCTCCTGCTCGCGGCGCTCGTCGCCGCGTCCGGCTGCACCGCCTCCCGAACGGCTCCGCGCGACAACCCGCGCCTCACCGACCTCTACACGCAGGACCAGGCCGGCGGACGTGCGATCGAGACCCTGAGCTCCCGCAGCGATGCCGCACTCCGCTCCGAGGCGCTTCGGCTCCTCGACGCGGGCGAGGTCCGAACGGCGGCCGACCACTACCGTGCGGCCATGATCTTGCAGCACGGCACCGACTCGACCGACTTCCGCCGGGCGCACGAGCTGGCGAGCACGGCCGTCGCGATGGGCGACGAGCGCGCACGCTGGCTGTCGGTCGCATCGCTGGACCGCTACCTGCTCAGCACCGGGCAGCCGCAGCGCTACGCGACGCAGTTTCTCGAGACGCCCGACGGCTGGTTTCTCCAGCACCTCGACTCAACGGCCGTGACGGACGCCGAGCGCCACCGCGCCGGCGCCCGAACCCTCGCCGAAACGCGCACGTTTCTGGCCCGGCAGAACGGGACCGCGACAGGCTCGCTCGCGCCGCCGCCGGAACGCGTCGAGGTGGACACGGTCGAGCTGATCGGCGGCATCGAGGCGCTCGCGCGCGAGATCGTCTACCCCGAGGCCGCCCGCGCGGCACGCGTCGAGGGCCGCGTCCTCGTGGAGATGACCGTGCTGCCGGACGGGACGGTCAGCGAGCCGTTCGTCGTCGACGGCCTCGGGTCCGGGCTGGACGAGGAGGCGCTCCGGGTCGTCCGGCAGGCCCGATTCGTCAACAGTGTCGGCGAGCCGCGGGAGATTCGCCTCCCCGTCCCGTTCGCGCTGCCCTGACGGCGCGTCGTCGCGCGCAGATCAGGGCTCGATGTCCGTCCCGGACACGACCCGCGGCCGACCGTTCGACCGCGAGTTACGCCCCGACGCGCGTCGTTCGTCCCGAAGCCCGCCGAGCCAGGTTGCTCGTCTCGATACCGGACACCCACCCGTGCCTCGTGCTCAGCGCCGGGGCTTCCTCCCTCTCCCACCGCCTCACCGCCATGCTCTCTCCGCTGCTTCCACGCCTCCGGCGCTTCGGGTACACCGCCGGGATGAACGCGCTCGTGCTCGTCGCAGGTCTCGCCACGCTCACCGTGGCGCCCTCGGCCGTTTCTCGGGCGCAGACGGCCCCGTCGACCGCCTCGCTGTCCGTCGAGTGGATGCAGCCCGACGCGTCGCCCCGCGCCGTCGTCACGCTCCCGCCCGGGAGCGACCGCGCGGCCGCGCTGCGCGCCGCGGACGAGTGGGGCGATCCGGCTGCCACCGGCGAGCTCACGATCCGGTACGACGGCGGCGAGATCCAGCGGCACGGTGTGCGCGCGGATCGCCTCCCGGCCCCTCCGCCGCCGCCGTCTGCCCCGCCGCCGCCGTCCGGCCCGCCGTCGCCGTCCTCCGGCCCTCCGCCGCCGCCGGCACCGCCGGCACCGCCGACTGCGGCGTACTGGGATACCGCCTACTCCGCGTCAGTCGCGGCGTTCGTCGACTTGAACCCCTCGATGGCGGCTCGCAGGCGTGTGCTGTCGCGCGTCGACGCCGCCGACGGGGCGATGCCGCCCGAGGGGCTGAGGACTGGGACGGCGCAGGCGCGGTTCAGAATCGACGACCAGAACATGGCCGTCGACGTCGAGGTCGTCTCGGCCTCGTCGGATGCCGCCGGGCGCGTTGCGCGCTTTCTCGCCCTCGTGACCGTGTTCAGGGACGGCGCGGCGGGCGAGACCGGCACGCTCACCGTAACGATGGGCGGCCCGGGAGGCGGCTGACGCCTCGACGTGTCCGGTCGAATCGCAGGCGGTGGCGCTCGCGGCGTGGCCGGCGGGGACGGCGTCCTGCTCGCCTCGCCCCGCCGGTTAGCTTCCCGGACACGCCCCGCCGCCCGATGCTCCGCGCCCTCCTCCTCGCCGCCCTCTGCGCGTCCGCCGCCGCGGCGCAGACGCTGCCCGCCGCGCTGGACGGCGCGCCGCGCCTCGACGGCGTCGTGATGCCGGACCTCGTCACGCGCAGCGCCTTTGCGTTCGACGCCGTCGCCGGGCGCCTCGTGCTGATCGACGTCTGGGCGACGTGGTGCGGCCCGTGCATCGCCGAGATCCCGACGTTCAACGCCCTCCACGACGCTCTCGCCGCCCGCACCGACGTCGCCTTCGTGAGTGTGCTCGACGACGCCCGCGCCGGCGGGATGCTGCCGCAGGACGCCGAAGCGTTCGTCGCCGGGCACGGCGTGGCGTACCCCGCGCTCTACGACCTGGGCGACGACGGGCTCGGAGCTGCCCTCGGCGTCTGGGCCTACCCGAGCAAGTTTCTCGTCTACCCCGACGGCAGCGTCCGTGCCGTCCCGCTCGACATGGACTGGCAGATCGCGCTGCGCCTCGCCACCGACGACCTCGGCCTGCCGCCGGTCGGGGCGGACTGACGCGGGCCCCGCAGTGCGCTCGTCGCCCTTCCCTGCCCCGATGCACCGGCGCTCTGCCGCCGCGCTCTGCGCTGGCCTCGACCCGGTCCGCCGGCCTCGACACGGACGTCGCGTCGGCCACGGACGTCGCGTGGGCAGTCGTAGGTTGCGGCCGAAGCCAGGGGTGTCCGGCGCACATCGCGCGCCGGACTGAGAAAGACCCTCCGCACCTGATCCGGTTCGTACCGGCGTAGGGAGTGCTTCGCCCGCGCCTCGGACGTCTGTCCGTCGCGCTGCGCCTCGCGGCGCGCGGGCGCCCCGGCTTCGTATGTCCCCACATCCGACCGCCGCCATGGAGATGCCCACGACCAGCGCCGCCGCCAAGAAGGCCGCCGACGCCCGCACCCACGCCCGCATCAGCGAGCTGTCCGACGAGGTCCGCCGCCCGCTGCCGGGCTCGCAGAAGGTCTACGTCGTCGGGAGCCGCCCGGACGTCCGCGTCCCGATGCGCGTGGTCTCGCAGAGCGCGACCGGCGGCGAGGCGAACGCGGCGTTCCCGGTCTACGACACGTCCGGCCCGTACACGGACCCGACGGCGGTGATCGACCTGCGGCAGGGCCTGCCGTCCGTGCGCGGTGGCTGGATCGCCGAGCGCGGCGACACCGCCGAGCTGCCCGCGCCGACGAGCGCGTTCGGGCAAGAGCGCGCGGGCGACGCGCAGACCGAGCACCTCCGCTTCGAGCACGTCCGCGCCCCGCGCCGCGCCGCGCCCGGGCGGTGCGTCACACAGATGCACTACGCCCGCAAGGGCATCGTGACGCCCGAGATGGAGTTCGTCGCCATCCGCGAGGGCCAGCGCCTCGACGCGCTCCGCGAGACCCACCCGGACCTCTTCCACCAGCACGCCGGCCACTCGTTCGGCGCGAGCATCCCGAAGGTGATCACGCCCGAGTTCGTCCGCGACGAGGTGGCCCGGGGCCGCGCGATCATCCCGGCCAACATCAACCACCCGGAGCTCGAGCCGATGATGATCGGGCGCAACTCGCTCGTCAAGATCAACGCCAACATGGGCAACTCGGCGGTGACGTCGAGCATCGCCGAGGAGGTCGAGAAGCTCACGTGGGCCATCCGCTGGGGCGCAGATACGGTGATGGACCTCTCGACGGGCGCGCACATCCACGAGACGCGCGAGTGGATCCTCCGCAAC
>JBBSUZ010000108.1:0-9537 GCA_038233965.1 Rhodothermales bacterium
GCACGGTCTCTTCCCCGTCCGGGCACGCCCGCGTCCCTTGCCGACGGTTGGGGGGCACGGTAGCTTCGCCCCGTGTCCGGCCTCTGATGGCCGGGGCCAGGGCGTTCGGCCCGGCACCCCCTAACCCGGCCCGGTTTCCAATCGACGCGTTCGCTACGTCTCTGCCGTTCCCTGCTGCTCACCGGCCGCCCTGTGCGTGCGCCGGCCATGCAGCTGAGCCTGTCCCTGTGCGCGCGTCGTCCCCGATCCGTCAACTGGCTGCCCTCGGCGCGATCGCGCTCGTCGGCTTCCTCGTGCTCGCCGTCCACGCGGGCACCGCGAGCGCGGGCTCGCGCGCGGCCCAGCTGCGCCGGTTCGCCCCGAGCGCCGCTGCTCGGCCGGACTCGCTCGCCCCGCTCGCCGCCGCCCTCCGCGACGCCCGCGTCGTCCGTGCCGATACGGACACGGTCATCGTCCGCCGCCCGGCTCCGGCCGACTCGGCCGCTGCCGACACGAGCGTCCTGCGCGCCGGCCCCGTTCCCGGCGGCCCCATTTCCGGCGGCACCGTTCCAGGTGACGCCGTCGTCGCCGACACGTCTGTCGCCCGGCGCATCGTGGCCGACACGACGGCGCTGGGAGTCCGGGCGGTCACGGTGCCCGGGCCGGACGACCTGCTGCTCGCCAGCGCCGACACGGTCCGGACCGACACGACGCGGCGGGCGCTCGAGTACCTCCCCGGCGTCCCGACCGATGGCACGGCCGTCTCCGCCGTGGACCGGCGCGTGCCCGGCCTGCGTGGCACGCGCGGCACGTACTGGCAGCGCCAGACGACGCTCGACAGCACGGCCTACACCTACACCGTCCGCGAGTCCGTCGGCGGCGAGGACGTCCGCGTGCCGGCGATCCTGACGCTCGACGAGTTCATCGCGGCCCAGCGCCGCGCCACGCTCCGGACCGGCCTGCGCGCGCTTACGTCGCAGCGCGCGGACCGCGGGCGGCGCCGCGACGGCGTCGGCATCACGGTCGACATCCCCGGCGGCGAGCAGTCCGCGTTCCGGACGCTGTTCGGCAAGAACGAAGTGGACCTGACGGTCAGCGGGCGCTCCAACGTGGACCTGGGCGTGGCCTACAACCAGTCCGAGCTGCAGGACGCGCTCGCGACGAACCCGGGCGGCTCGCTCGCGCCGGACTTCGCGCAGCAGCTCAACCTCAGCGTCGCGGGCACCATCGGCGACAAGCTGCGCATCAACGTCAATTACGACACCGAGTCGCAGTTCCAGTTCGAGAACCAGGTCTCGCTCGTCTACACGGGCTACCAGGACGACATCGTCCAGCGGATCGAGGCTGGCAACGTGCTCCTCCAGACGCCGTCCGAGCTGATCCAGGGCGGGCAGCGCCTCTTCGGCGTCCGCACGGATCTCCGCTTCGGGCCGCTCGCGCTGACGGCCGTCGCGAGCCAGCAGGACGCCGAGTCGTCCGAGGTCGTCATCGAGGGCGGCTCGCAGTCGACGCCGTTCTCGATCCAGCCGACCGAGTACGAGGACAACACGCACTTCTTCCTCGGCTACGCCTTCCACAACACGTGGGACGGCGCGCACGTGCAGCCCGCGCTGCGCACGCTCCCGCCGGGCTTCCGCGAGATCGTCAACATCGAGGTCTTCCGCCACGAGCCCGGCCTCGCGCAGAACCCGACCACGACCGACGAGATCATCACCGCGACGGCCCTCGCGGACCTCGCCGAGCCCGGCGGCACGCTCGTCCTCGGGCAGCCGCGCGGGCCGGGCCTGAACGTCCTGCGCGGCGGCGAGCAGTACCTCGCGGACGTCCGCGCCGCCGGGCTCGACCCCTTCCGCGACGTGATCCTGCCGGCGCCGGGCGCGGACGTCTACTCGGACGCCGACCTCGTGCGCATCCGCGCCAACGAGGGCCTCAACCTCGACGCCACCTTCGGCCTGCCGGTCGGCGGCGGCGGCTCCGCCTCGGGCCTCTTCCGCCGCCTCCGCCGCGACATCGACTTCACGATCGACGCGCAGCTCGGCACGGTCTCGCTCACGGCCGGCCTGCAGGAGGGCGACTACCTCGCCGTCGCGTACCAGTACCGCCTCGACACCGGCGCCATCGTCACCGTCGGCGACTACGGGCTCGCGACGAGCGACGCGCAGCAGCGCACCGTCCTGAAGCTGCTCCGCAACCCGAACCCCGTCCCGGAGTCGCCGACGTGGGACCTCACGATGCGCAACATCTACCGCATCGGCGGGCGCTCGCTCAACCCGTCCGCCTTCACGCTCGGCCTGACGTACGAGGCCTCGGGCGGCACGCCGCAGACCGAGTTTCCGGACGTCAGCATCCGCAACACGCGGTCGCTGACGCTGCTCCAGGTGCTCGGGCTGGACCGCCACAACGTCCAGAACCAGCCGACGCCCGACGAGATCTTCGACTTCGACAACGGCCTCACCGTCAACGCCGAGACCGGGCGCATCATCTTCCCCGTCCGCCAGCCCTTCGGCGACTACCTCGAGAGCGTCCTCCGGACGAGCCGGACGGTCTCGGGCACGGCGGTCGACGTCGGCTTCACCGCGCCGACGACGCGCGAGGACGCCATCGCCCGCTACGTCTTCCCGCAGCTCTACAACCTCCAGGCGAGCACCGTCCGCACGCAGTTTCCCGTCCTGAGCCGCTACCGCATCCGCGGCGAGTTCCGCTCGGCGGCGCAGTCCGTGTTCAACGTCGGCTTCAACCTCGTGCCGGGCACGGTCCGCGTGACGTCCGGCGGTCAGCCGCTCGTCGAGAACACGGACTTCCGGGTCAACATCGCCGCCGGAACGGTCGAGATCATCAACCCGGCGCTGCTGCAGAGCGGGCGGCAGGTGCGCGTGCAGGTCGAGCAGAACCAGATCTTCGCCATCGGCGCCAAGACGCTGCTCGGCCTCCGGGCGGACTACCGGCTCGCCGAGAACACGGTCTTCGGCGGCACGCTGATGCGCCTCTCCGAGCGGCCGCTCGTCGACAAGTTCAACATCGGCACCGAGGCCATCGACAACTCGATCCTCGGCCTCGACGGGCGCTACATCGCCGAGCCGCGCTGGATCACGCGCGCCCTCGACGCGCTCCCACTGCTCCAGACGCGCGCCGTGAGCCGCGTCGAGCTGCGCGGCGAGTTCGCGCGCCTCACGCCGAGCCACCCGCAGACGCTCGCCTTCGACCAGACCGTCCGCCGCCTCCGCAGCGAGCCCGGCGGCGTGCCACTGCCCGAGGACGAGGTCGGCGGCGTGAGCTTCGTCGACGACTTCGAGGGCTCGGAGAATGCCTACAGCCAGCTCGGCGAGGCCGGCGGCTGGCGCCTCGCCGCCGTCCCGACCGGCGCCGGCCCGGCCGGCTCCGTCACGCCCGGCGGCGAGGTCACGATGACGTCCCAGATCGGCAACCCGGACTACAACACCAACTGGCGCGGCCTCTTCGCGTGGTACTCCATCGTGGACCGGTCCTACGCGGACTACATCGACGCCGGGCGGATCACGCGCGCCACGCGGCCGATCCGCCCCCGTGACCTCTTCCCCGAACGCTACCGCAACGCCCGCGGCGGCAGCAACGACGAGGCCAACCGCCCGCTCGGCCTGCTGGACCTCTACTTCGACCCCGCGCGCCGCGGGCCGTACAACTACAACAGCGACCTCGCCGGCCGCTTCGCCGGCAACCCCCGCGACGTCTGGGGCGGCATGGTCCGCCCGCTCCCCGGCAACTACGCCGACTTCAACGGCCAGAACAACGTCGAGTTCGTCGAGATGATCGTCACCGCCGTCGGCGGCCGGTCGGGCGACGAGGACATCCAGACCGGCGCGGTGATGTACCTCGACCTCGGGCAGTTCAACGAGGACGTCGTCCCGGACCGCGTGCTCTCGCGCGAGGACGGCCTCCGCGACCCGGCGACGCTCATCACGTCCGAGCTGACGCCCTACGGCCGCCGCGCGACGGGCAACTTCAGCGGCAGCGTCGATGTGTACGACTCGGGCCGGACCGAGGACCTCGGCCTCGACGGCCTGCCCTCGACCGCGCAGGACGTCACTGTGAACGGGACGCCGTACCCCGCCGAGCTCGCCGAGACCTCCTTCTTCGCGTCCTTCCTCGCCTCGAACCTTCCCGAGAGCGAGCGCGGCCGCGCCGGCAACGACCCCTCGGGCGACGACTTCCACCACTTCCTCGACGACACGTACTTCAACAACCCGAGCTTCTTCCCCGGCGGCTCGAGCGTCCAGGAGCGCTACGCGCAGTACCTCCCGTCGACCGAGCTCAACTCCGTCCAGGCGCAGGCCGCCATCGCCCGCTCGGGCCAGGACGGCATCTCGACGCAGCCCAACACCGAGGACATCGACGGCGACATCTCGATCGACTTCTCGGAGTCCTTCCACCGCTACGCGATTCCGCTCGACCGCGCCGGCCTCGCCGCGAGCCCGTTCTTCCAGAACACGATCTCGGTCACGACCGGCCCGTCGGCCGGCGAGACCTACTACCTGCTGCGCATCCCCGTCCGCACCGAGAACCGGACCGAGGTCGGGATCGGGCGGGACGACTTCGGCCGCATCTCGGCCGCGCGCCTCTGGACCGGCGGCCACGACCGCCCGGCCACCATCCGCATCGCGTCGTTCCAGCTCGTCGGGAGCCCGTGGCTGCAGTCCACGCGCGTCGGGCAGGCAGACGACGTCGGCGGGATCCCGCCCGGCACGCCGCCGCGCCTCTTCGTCGCCACGGTCAACTCGGACGAGTCGCCGGACACGTATGCCCGCCCGCGCCAGGCGATCTACCGCGAGACGGCGCTGCCCTCGGCGGCAGGCTCCGGCAGCGCCGCCGCCCGCGAGCAGGCGCTCGTGCTCCGCGCCGAGGACCTCGCCGACGGCCGCACGGCCGGCCTCCAGCGCGCCTACACCACGCGCCCGCTGGACCTCACGCGCTACTCCAACCTCCGGATGTACGTCCACGGCCACGGCTTCGAGCAGTCGGACTCGATGCGCGTCGTGATCCGCATCGGCGACGACGAGACCGAGAACTACTACGAGTACGAGCAGCCGATCTACCCGTTCGAGCTCGACGAGGCCGCCCGCCTCTCCGGCAACGACGACGCGCGGGCCGACAGCCTCTGGCAGACGGCCACGCAGAACCGGCCCGACCGCAACTCGGTCAACATCGTCCTCTCGGAGCTCAACAAGCTCAAGGTGGCGCGCGACGCGGCCAACGTCCTCCCGGCCCAGATCTACCGCAGCGCCGCCCCGCCGCAGGGCGCGCCGCGCGGCGCGCGCCTCGCCATCCGCGGCCAGCCCTCGATCCAGGACGTCCGCTCGGTCGTGCTCGGCGTCCGCAACGGCGTCGGCGGGCGCGTGACGCCCATCGACACCGTCGAGGTGTGGTACAACGAGCTCCGCGTGAGCGGCTACGACGAGACGCCGGGCGCGTCGGGCTTCCTCGTCGCCAACGTCACCTTCGCCGACGTGGGCGCGGTGCAGGCGCGCTTCAGCCAGACGCAGGACGGCTTCGGCGGCCTCTCCGGCGGCCTCGGCGAGCGCGAGCTCTCGGCGCGGACGGCCGTCTCGATCGCGTCGTCGTTCAACGCGCACCGCCTGCTGCCGGCGCGCTTCGGCTGGTCCATCCCGGTGACGTACGCCGTGACGGCCAACGAGTCCACGCCGCGCTACGACCCGCGCCGTGGCGACACGCGCCTCGACGACCTCGTCGCGCAGACGCTCGCCGACACGTCCGCGACGGCGCCGGACGCCGCGCAGCGCCGCATCGACGCGGCGTCCATCGTCGAGCGCGCGCAGACGGTCTCGGGCACGCGCAACTTCCGCATCCAGGCGTCCAAGACGGGCAGCCGCTCGCCGTGGCTGCGCTACTCGCTCGACGGCCTCTCGGCGGCCTACTCGTCGTCCGCGCAGACCGCCCGCGACCCGTCCAACGCCTTCAACGACGTCGACTCGTGGGTGGGCAACCTCAACTACCGCGTCGCCTTCCCGCGGCCGAAGACGGTCCGCCCGCTGTGGTTCGCCGGCGGCGTGCCCCTCGTGCGTGCGCTCTCGGGCCTGCGCGTCAACATCTTCCCGCAGGCGATCAGCTTCGTCGCCGACGCCAACCGCAGCACGTCGCAGGTCCGCGCGCGCCTCGCTACCCTCGCGCTCACCGGCGAGACCCCGGACGTCACCGACTTCCGCACGCGCACGCGCCGCACGCAGCTCTTCACGCACCGCCGCCAGACGGACCTCCAGTACAACCCCTTCCCGTTCCTCCAGCTCAGCTACGGCTCGAACACGGACCAGGACTTCGGCGTGGCGGGCCAGAACCGCAGCTTCCGCATCCTCGCGCGCAACCGCCGCACGGGCAGCTTTCAGACGTTCGACATCAGCCCGGACTCGGCCCGCGTGCCGGGCAGCGTCGTCTACGAGTTCTTCAACATCGAGACGGCCCAGCAGTACGCGGACTCGCTCGAGGTCCTCGGCGGCGAGTCGCTCGACATCCTGCCGGTCGGTGAGGCGCTCGGCAACGTCTTCTCGGGCGGCCGCAACGTCTTCGGCGAGCGCAACGTCCGCACCCGGACCTACTCGCAGTCGCTCACGGCGTCGCTGCGGGTGAGCACGGCGCGGCTGCGGTGGCTCTCGTGGGTCCGCCCGCAGGCGCTGAGCTACCAGACGGCCTACCAGTGGCAGGACACGCCGATCTCGGGCCGTCCCGAGCTCGACGTCGCCGGTGCAGGCGCACGCGTGAGCCTGCAGACGGGCCTCCAGCTCGTCCCGACCGACTTCTGGCGCCTCTTCCCGTTCTACCGCCGCCTCGAGACGTCGGCGGGGCGCGGGCCGGGCGGCGGGCGCGGGCGCCCCGCTCAGGCCCCGGCCGACACGTCGGCCGGGCGCCGGCGCGGCTTCAACCCGGCCGTCATCGGGCGCAACCTGTTCCTCGCCGCGACGGGCCTCACGGACGTCACGGTGACGTACCGCGGCGCGTTCTCGTCGTCGTCGGGCGGCCTCGTCGGCAACAGCTACAGCCTGCTCTCGGGCCTGACGGGCGCGGCGCCGGGGCTCGGCTACCGCCTCGGCCTCGACCGCTCGCTGCCGCTGGACCGCCGCTTCACGGACCCGCTCATCAACGTCCCGTACAGCGACGCGCTCGAGAACCGCCACGCCTTCGACGCGCGCACGACCGTCGAGCCGTTCCGCCAGCTCCGCATCGGCCTGACGTGGCAGACGTCGTT
Organism: Rhodothermales bacterium; assembly: GCA_038233965.1. Taxonomy (GTDB): domain Bacteria; phylum Bacteroidota; class Rhodothermia; order Rhodothermales; family Rubricoccaceae; genus DASVSE01. The sequence continues at coordinate 7,211 of JBBSUZ010000108.1, forward strand.
CGGCGAGACGACGCGCCTGCCGTTCACCTACACCGCCGGGAGCCTGCCGACGCCGCTGCCGGCCGACCGCGCCGGCTCGGGCGAGTCCACGATCTACGCCTTCGGCGGCTCCTACGCGTCGCTTCTCGACCGCCACCGTAACCGCTTCGTCTCGGACACGCAGGGCGCGCAGCCGGGCACGCCCGTCGAGTCCGAGTTCCTGCTCCGGACCGGCCTCGCCTCGGACTTCCAGTCCGAGTTCGTCAAGGGCTTCGGCACCTTCGGCCCGCGCGGCCTCTTCGCGATCCCGGTCCCGGGCTGGGACATCTCGTACTCCGGCCTCGGCAGCCTCCCGCTCGTCCGCCGCATCGCGCAGCAGATCACGCTCCGCCACAACTACTCGGCGACGAGCCGCTCGGACTACCAGCAGTTCTTTACGGACGGCCTCCAGCCGCGCGCCATCCCCGTCGCCGGCGACGGCGGCACGCGGACGCTCAACCTCGTCGCCGAGCCTGTGGACCCGCAGATCGGGTCGTCCGAGGCCAACGTCATCACCGTCAACGAGCGCTACCAGCCGTTCCTCGGCGCGTCGATCGGCCTCCGCGGCGGCATCCAGACGGACATCACCTGGAACCGCTCCAACCTCTACACGCTCCAGGCGACGTCGGCGCAGCTCACCGAGAAGAACATCGAGGAACTCCAGGTCCAGTTCAGCTACGCCAAGACGGGCCTGCGCCTGCTCGGCCTGCGGCGGCTCAACAACAACCTCCGCCTCTCGCTCGCGGCGTCCTACGGCACGGACCAGACGCTCCAGCACAACCTCCGCACGGACCTCCTGAGCCTGCTCATCAACCAGCCGCTCACGGACCAGCGCATCGTCCAGCGCCGCCTCCAGCTCTCGCCGCGCATCAGCTACACGATCTCGAACCAGGTCACGGCGGACGTCTTCCTGCGCTTCGAGCGCTCGAACCCGCAGGGCGGCCCCAACGCCTACGCCACGAAGAAGGTGGACGGCGGCGTCAGCCTGCGCATTCTGTTCTCGAACTAGAGGGCCAACGGCTGTCAGAGAGTGGGTCCTGCCGCCTGTGTAAGAATGGTGTCATCCTGAACTCGTTTCAGGATCTGGCTTTTGCCTTTCGTCTGGCCCGGCTGAATTCAGATCCTGGAACAAGTTCAGGGTGACAAGTAGAAAAGTGGGTGCAAGTTATAAGTCCCTCGTCTCGTGCCGCAGCCTCTCGACGTCTTCCGCCTCGGGCGTGTCCCCTACGACGACGCGCTCGGCGTGCAGCGGCGGCTCCAGGCCGGGCTCGTCGCGGCGTGGCACGAGGCCGTTGGACCGAGGCACGCGCTCCTGGTCGTCGAGCACGACCCCGTGTTCACGCTCGGCGCGTCGGGCGACATGGCGAACGTGCTGCTCTCCGAGGCCGCCCTCGCCGAGCGCGGCGCGACGTTCGCGCGGACCGACCGCGGCGGCGACGTCACGTTCCACGGGCCGGGCCAGATCGTCGCGTACCCGATCCTCGACCTCAACCGGCTCCAGACGCCCCCGGATCTCGTCCGGGGCAGGCTGGCGGGCGAGCCGTTGCGCGACCTCCACCGCTACCTCCGCGCGCTCGAGGACGCCGTCATCGACACGTGCGCGGGCGTCGGCGTCGCGGCGGGGCGCGTGGCGGGGCGGACGGGCGTGTGGGTCGGGCCCGACGCGCGTGGGGCGGAGCGCAAGGTGTGCGCGATGGGCATCCGATGCTCGCGCTGGGTGACGATGCACGGCCTCGCGCTCAACGTCACGACGGACCTCGGCTGGTTCGACCTCGTCGTGCCGTGCGGCATCGCGGACCGCGGCGTGACGTCGCTCGCGCGCGAGACGGACGCGCCGCTCGGTGGCGTCGAGGCGGATCTGGTCCGGCATATCGCGCACCACATTGGCGCCGAGGCGGTCCTGCATGCGGACGGACCCGCGGCGCTCGCCGAGCGTCTGGCGGCGGTCGTGTGAATCGTGGAGCAACCCCGCACCAGGCCGCCTGAGCGGGCGTAGGGTATGGACGGGCGCGCCGCGCATGTGCTACGTTCCCGCAAACCCCGCCATCCCCGACCGACATGTCCCCGTTCAACACCGACCAGTTCGCCCTCCAGCTGCTCGCCGAGGCCCTCTTCTACGACGAGGAGTACGGCGCGCTCGGCAACGTGAGCCTCATCGACCAGGAGTCCGTCCGCGAGAAGTTTCTGGCGTCCTACGACCCCGAGCGCGACCTCTTCCTCATCGAGGAGGCCGTCGAGTGGGAGGACCTCGACGCCGACGAGGACGGCGAGATCGACTACGCCCTCGCCGTCGACGGCAAGGAGTACAA
>JBBSUZ010000109.1:0-9486 GCA_038233965.1 Rhodothermales bacterium
CGCGTCGAGGGCGTAGAGCAGCCAGTCGTCGGCGCGGAAGGGGCGGTGGAACCAGATGGCGTGGTCCAGGCTCGCCGCCTGGATGCCGGGCTCGAAGACCGAGCGCGCGTGCGGCAGCAGCGTCGTCCCGAGCAGGCCCCAGTCCGAGGCGTAGGCGAGGACGGCCTGGTGGATGATCCGGTCGTCGGGGAGCGGGCCGCTGGCGCGGAGCCACGTCGCCGAGTGCGGCGGGCGGGCCTCGGGCGCGAACGGGTTGACGGGGTCGACCGAGCGGAAGTCGATGGGCCGCTCGCGCGTGAGGGCGGTCCGGAGCGGCTCGGGAATGTGCGCGGCGAGCGCGAGCGCGAGGTCGCGCTCGGGCGTGACGGCGTCGGCGGGCGGGACGTCCGGGATGACGCCGGTCTGGTGGTCGAGGCCGGGCTCGTCGCGGGCGAACGAGAGCGAGGCGTTGAAGATGGGCCTCCCGTGCTGGATGGCCGTCACGCGTCGCGTCGCGAACGAGCCGCCGTCGCGCATCGACTCGACGGTGTAGAGGATCGGCGCGCGGACGTCGCCGGGGAGGATGAAGTAGGCGTGCAGCGAGTGCGCGAAGCGGTCGTCCGGGACGGTCCGCCCGGCCGCGACGAGCGCCTGCGCGAGCACCTGCCCGCCGAAGACGCGCGGGCTGCCGATGGGCCGGTTGCGGCCGCGGAACATGAGCGTCTCGATGGGCTCGAGGTCGAGCAGGTCCAGCAGGTCGGCGAGCGCGCCGTCGGGATGGAGGTCGTCGGCGGTCGGGTCGGTCATTCGGAGCGGAGGGGCGGTCTGTCGCGTGCAACCTACGGGCGGCGGTCGGGGCGCTTCCGCCCGCCGTTTTCACGCGCTCTCAGTTGCTGCACGGGCGTGCCGGGGGGACCTTCGCCCCGCGTCTCACCCACGCGCGGGCTCGCGCCCGATCCGATACCACCCCACTCGCGCCCCAGGCGCACCCCGATGAAGAAGACCCTGATCCTCGCCTTCGCCGCTGCCTCCTTCACGCTCGCCGGCTGCGCCGACGAGACGCCCGACACCACCGTCGTCGCCCCGGTCATCGAGACCCCGGCCGAGGCGATGCCGATGGACACGACGACGATGATGGGCGACGACGCCATGATGCCCGCCGACACGTCGGCCATGATGGACGCCGCTCCGATGGACGCCGCCCCGATGGCAACGGACACGACGACCGCCATGTAATCCGCCGGGGCGCTCGTCGTCCCGACCGGATTCCGGAACGCGCGCGTTCCCGTCCGCCCCCGGCTGCTCGCGCGGCCGGGGGCGGTCTCGTTCAGGCCCCGCCGGGCCGGCGTACCTTCCCGCCGCGCCCGACTGCGGGCCACGCCCGGATGGCGGAATGGTAGACGCGGCGGTCTCAAACACCGCTGGCCGCAAGGCCTTGAGGGTTCGAGTCCCTCTCCGGGTACGACGGCGCCCGCCCGACCGTGAGGTCGGGCGGGCGCGTCTGCGTTCCGGGAAAACGGGCGCGCGGCGCGGAGCCGGAGCCCCGCGCCGCGCGCGTCACCTTGTCTCCGTCACGTGGCGTTCGTCACGCGCCTCAACGCACGACCGTCACGCGCTGCGTCGCCATGAACGTGCCGGACTGCATCCGGACCACGTACACGCCCGGCGCCAGCGCGCCGGCGTCGAGACGCGACGTGTGGCGGCCAGCGGTGACCTGGCCCTCGGCCAGAACCGCCACGCGGCGGCCGAGCAGGTCGTACACCGACACCGAGACGTCGGCAGCGGCCGGGACGTCGAACGTCACCGTAGCTGCACCTGTCGTCGGGTTCGGCGACGGGGCCGCCAGCGCGAACTCGGCCGTCGCACCGGGCTCGCCTGCCGTTGCGCCGCCCGTCTTGGCGCGGACCACGAAGCGGCTCGTCCAGTCCGTCGCGGGCGACGTGAACGTGTAGCCCTCACCGATCGTGACGACCGTGCCCGTGACGAGGTCGCGGATCTCGACCGCCGTGCCCTCGGGGTAGCCCATCGCCTCGGCCGTGACCGTGTACGTGCCCGCGGTCGTCGCCTTGAAGGCGAGCGTCACGAGCGCGTCGGCGTCCGGCGTCGACAGGATCGCCTGGCGGTAGTCCGCGCCGTTGCGCGTGCCGACCGGCGCGAGCAGTGCGTAGACGTCCGTCGGGGGCGTGAGCTTGGACGCGTCGTCCGCGTCCCAGCCGTCCGTCGCCACGTCGGAGACGCGCACGCGGGCGGCTTCGTCGATGACCGCCGTGCCGTCGGCCGTCAGGCCGGTCAGCGCCAGCGCGATCGACTGCGTCTCAGCGGCGCGGCCGACGATCGTGCCGTTGCCCGAGACGCGCTTCGAGGCGTCGTAGGTGACGGTGAGCGCCGTGCCCGCCGTCATCTGCTCGACGAAGAAGCCCTGCCACGTGGAGAGCCGCGTCGCCGCCGTCCGCGGCAGCGTCGTGAACGTGCCAGCCGGGTTGTAGACCTGGATGTCGTTCTGGATCGCCACGTCGCCCGTGACGCCGTCGGCCGTCATGGACGTCGCGAACGGGTTGCCGGCCATGTGATACGTGTTCGACCCGCTGGCCGGGAAGGTCACCGACGTGTTCGTGGTGACGGGCGTGCCCGTCGTGGCGAGCGGGCGCGTGGCGAGCGTGTAGCTCCGGCTCGTTCCGCCTCCGTTGGCCGCGACGTCCGTCGGCGGCACGAAGTTGATGTCGTAGAAGTACCAGAAGAAACCAGCACCCGGCGCGACGGTGTTGGCAATGTTCGTTGCCTTGACGTAACCCGACGCGTCGAGGCTCAGGAGGAGGTTCGCCACGATGGTGCTGGTGCCGCCCGGGTACTGCCCGACGACGCCCTGGACGAGGTTGATGTCCGCGAGCGTGCCGACCGTGACGCCGCTGACGGGCGTCGAGAGGAGGCGGTAGCCTGCGCCGTTCGAGAGCTGCTGCGAGACGAGCGGCGCCGGGCCGGTCAGCGTCACCGCGGTCGTGCCCGAGTTGCCGCCGTAGCCCGCGATCCGGATGGAGTAGCGGACGCCCGCCGTCACCGTGTACGTGATGGACTCGGCCGGCGTGGCCGCGTTGTCGTCGGCGCAGGCAACCTGCGTCAGCGGGAACGCCGTCCCGGTGTAGACCGCGAGGACGTTGTCGTAGCCGCCCGCCGTGACGGTCATCGGGCCGCTCGCGCTCGGCGTGTAGCTGTACCAGATGCTGTTGCCGGTATCGTTGGCAATGCCTCCGAAGATGCAGGACGCACCCAGTTCGCCGGTCTCGGGCGTCGCGCCGACGTTAGTCTGGCTGTCCGAGTACGGCACCGCCGCGATCACTTTCGCACGGGCGAGGTCGTTGTTGACCGGCGGCGTCGCGATGGTGAGGACGTTGCCGAGGGTGCCCGGGGAGGGCGCGTACGCCGTCCCGCCGACCGTCACCGACGTGAACGTGTTCGAAACCGTCGCAGCCGGGGCGGCCGTGGTCTTGAACGCGAGCACGAGCCAGAAGTAGTTGTTGCCGGGCGACACCGCCTGCGAGCCCGTGAACGTGATCGTCCCGCCGGGGTTGAGTAGCGCCGGCCCGAGCGTCGGCGACGAGAGCGTCGGCGCCGTGTTAGCGGAGCCCGTGTAGAACAGGCGCGCCTCGGCGATGTCGGCCGGGTTGATCGTGCCGCCGATCGTGAACGTGGCCGACGTCACCGGGAGCGTCCCGATGGTGCCGCCGATCACGATGTTCTCGGTGCTCGCGAAGTAGAGCGACGTGCCGTCGGCGGTGACGAGGCCGGTCTGCTGGGTCACCATCGCGGCCGAGGTGAACGTGACGTTCGGCGGCGGCGGCGGCGGGGACGTGAACTGGATCGCGAGGCTGTTCTGGACGTAGCCGGCGACCGGCGTGTCGTTGAACTCGACGAGCAGGCCCTGGCCGACCGCGCCGGTCCCCTCGATACCGACCGTCGAGCTCGTCGTGCTGACGCCGGAGACGGTGAGGTACTGGTAGCGGATGTTGTTCGTGCCCTCGTAGAGGATGGCCTGGAACGTCTGCTCGGCACCGGGGCACGGAGTCGTCGCCGTGGCCGTCGAGCAGTACGGGCGGGCCTTGATCCAGGAAATCACGAGCTGACGGTTCGGTGCCGTCCCTGTCGTGAGGTAGCGGATCTCCGCGTTCGGGGACTGGTTCACCCCGAGATGGAAGTCGTCCCACAGCGGTGCGACGATCTGGTTCGGCGCGGCCGCCGTCGGAATCGTCGCGTTAGTGAACCCGATCGAGGTCGCCGTGAAAGACGCGGCCCCGTTGGCGCCGATGTTGATCGTGGTGTAGTTGGTCCCGTAGAAGTTGAACGAGAACCCGATCGGGTTGGCCGTGCCGACGCCGTCATCGGAGCGGGCCGCCGTGACCGACGTGCCGGGCGTCGCGCTCGCGCCTGAGATGTCGATCCAGTTGAAGGCCGGGCCGGTCGGCTCGGCCGAGTCAGCAAAGGTGTAACCGTACGCGTCCGGCCCACCCGTACGGAGCGCGAACGGGGCCGAGTCGAGGCCGTCCGAGATGCCGAGGTCGAACGCGGGCTTGGGCACCACGACGTCCGGCATGACGCGAGTGCCGTCATTCTGGACGGGGCGGTTCTGTGCGGACGCCAGGGGCGAGGCGATCAGAAGTGCAGCGGCGGCAAGCGGCCGCCAGAGGGTAGAGAGTCTCATGCGAGTCGTTGAGGTGGTGGAGGGCCGCGGAGGCCGGGAGAGAGTGAAATCAATCCGACACAATTAACGCCTCCCTCTCACTGAAGGCAACTGGTTGTTCACAGAGACGACACCGGTTCTTCGCACATATGCCCTGCCGCCTTAAAATCGCCCAGGTCACAGGAAAGTCGCGATGATTGAGCGGTATGGGTTTGCAAAGCGGTACGTTTGCCGTCCAGCGGGCACATGCCTGCCGAAGCTCCTGACGCGCCAGAAGACCCGTCCATTGGCTCCCACTCACGTGTTCCCGACCCCCATGCCTCTTCCTGTACGTCTCGGCGCGCGTCTGCGCCGCGCAATCCCCGCCGCCCTCGGTGCGGTCCTCGCCGTCGGCAGCGCCTCGGCGCAGTCGCTCCAGCCGAGCCTCGCGCTCGCGCCTGCTTCCGCCGATCACGCCATCATCGACCTCGAGCCCGCAGCGAACGCGGCGACAACGTCCATCGCGGCCGCCTGCACGCCCAGCCAGGCCCTCGACCAGGCCGCTGGGGCGACCTTTGTACAGGCCATCGCTCCGGCTGGACCCGCCTACGGCCAGAGCTTCACCGCGCCGTGCGACGGCACGCTCACCCAGGTCGGCCTCAGCATCCAGTTCCCCACCGGGTCTGAGGGCGCGCGCGTCTACGGCGTGCTCCAAGTCTACAGCGGAGCCGGGACAGGCGGGGCCCTCGTCGCCTCACAGCCCTTCGCGATCGCGAACCCGGCCGGTAACTTCTTTACGGTCTACCCCCTCCAGATCAGCGCGCCGGTCACGACCGGCGGGGTCTACACGTTCTTCCTCCGGACGACGTCGCAGAGCACGGCCGTCCGCGGCACGGCATCTGGCACCGCCGGCCCGTACGCTGGCGGCCAGATGTACCGGTCGCCCGACGGCACCGCGGCAGCAGCCGTAGCCGTCCCCGCCTCCGACCTGAGCTTCCAGCTGACGTTCAACGGTGCGACGGCCTCGCAGGCGTCGGCGTTCAATGGCGCCGGCTGGCGGCTGCTCTCGCTGCCCGTCATCGGCACCCCCCTGCAGGAGCTGTCCAAGCTGAACCTCGTCCAGGGCTTCATCTCGCAGTACCCGAACGCGGGCGGCAACGTGCTGCAGAACTACACCGGCACCGGCACCGGCGCAGGATTCACCGTTGCGAGTCCCCCCGTGCCCGCCGCCGCCGCATACGGGCCGGGGCTCGGCCGGGGCTTCTTCTGGTATTTCTACGACCAGGACAGCACACCGGACTCGACCGGCGCTGGCGGCGGCACGAGCCGGAGCCGCGAGCTCACGGGCTTCACGCTGACGGCCTCGGGCCGCGCGCGGACGTCGCCGTTCGCCTCCACTCAGCCGCAGCTCAACGCGGACGGGCTCTACATGCTCGGTAACCCCTTCCCGGCGGCCACCGCCGTCGACGACATCATTATCAACGCTGCTCCGGGCGGCCCGTTCGGGACGCTCGGGACGACGTTCTCCGTGTGGGACCCGGCCATCGTGAACTACCGCCCCCTGTTCGTGGAGAACCCGACGACGATGGCCACGGACTACCTCGCGGTCTGGCAGGGCGTCTTCGCTCAGGTCACGGGTGGGACGGCGGCGCCGCAGTTCGCCTTCTACCCGAGCCCGGCCCCGACGACGCCTCCGCCGTTCTACGGCCGCACGACGCCGACGCCGTACGTCCAGCTCATGCTCGACGGGACGACGACAGGCGCCCAGACGCACGACGTCGCGGCCTACGTCCGCTTCACACCCGGCGGCCTCGCCACGTGGGACGCGGACGACGCGAGCAAGCTCGCCATGCCCCCCGGCGTCGAGTCTGCGCTCCTCGCCCCGGTCGGCGTCGACGAGTTCGGGACCCGCGCGCGCCTCGCCGTGAACAGCTTCCCCGCTGCCACGACTGGCATGGTCACGGTGCCCGTGGACTTCCGGTCCACGGTCGGCGGCTCGTTCGTGATCTCGTGGGCCGGCGCCGACGCCCTCCCCGAGGGCTGGAGCGCGACGCTGATCGACGCTGTTGAGAACACGACCACCGACCTGCGGCAGACGCCGAGCTACGCCTTCACGTCGGACGTGACGGACTGGACGGAGCGCTTCACGCTCACGGTCCTGCCGCGTGGCGCCACGGCCGGCGAGGCCGCGCCGACGGCCCTCCGCGTCGGCACGTTCGCGCCGAACCCGGCCATGGGCGTGTCGCGCCTGACGTTCACCTCGGATGTCGCGCAGACGGTCCGCGCCACCGTCGTCGACGCGCTCGGCCGCGAGGTCGTCGTGCTCTTCGACGCCGCCGTCGCGGCGGGTACGGAGACGTCGCTGTCGGTCGAGGCCGGCCGCCTCGCCCCGGGCACGTACGTCGTCCGCATCGCGGGCGACACGTTCTCGGAGACGCGCCGCCTGACGGTCGTCCGCTAAGCGGACGGTCTTCGGTAAACGCCCGCGGGGCCGGATGCAGCGTTGCATCCGGCCCCGCGGCGCGTTCGGGAGACACGGTTACGCGCCCGCCGGCGGGCTCGTCGCCTCGACGGCCACGAGGTCCTCCACGACGACGTAGTGGCGCGTCGCGTCGGCCGGGACGTGGTAGCTGTCGCCCGCGCCGCACGTCGTGCTGTCGTCGCCGACGTGGACCTCAACGCGGCCCGAGACGACGTAGCCGACGGTCTCGTAGGAGCGCGTGTGCGGGTCGCCGGCGACGCCGGCAGATTCGTTCCAGAGGCGGAGCGCGAGGGCGTCGCCCGTGACGAGGTTGGTGGGTGAGTCAGCCATAGGGAAGGGCGGATGGAGAATGGGACGGTTGAATCCGCGCGGCCCGGCCGGGGTTTCGTCCTCTCCCCTATCCCGCCCTGCACGTGATCTACGGCGACCTCGAGATCCACGCCCTGCCCGAGGGCCGCTTCACCGTCGGCCTCGACAAGCGGTTCGTGCCGCACGCCGAGGGCGACCCGGCGCGGCCCGGGACGCTCTTCATCTCGGTGACGCCGTTCCTCGTCCGCACGCCGTCCGAGACGCTGCTGATCGACACCGGGCTCGGCGAGTGGGCGACCGGGCGGGGCACGGAGCACCTGCTCGGCGCCCTCGCCGCGCACGGCGTCGCGCCCGAGGCGATCGACCGCGTCGTCCTGTCGCACCTCCACTTCGACCACGCCGGCGGCGCCGTCGCGTCCGTCGACGGCGTCTGGCGGCCGACGTTCTCGAACGCCGAGTACACGGTTCAGGCGGCCGAGCGGACGGCCGCGGGGTATTCCGGCGAGTCAGAGAGCGCCCGCGAGTTGGTGTGGGACACGCTGGACCGCGCCGGCCAGCTCGTCCTCCTCCACGGCGACGGCGCGGTGCCGGGCTCGCGCGCCGAGGTCCAGGTCACGGGCGGCCACACGGGCGCGCACCAGCTCGTTCGGCTCCCGTCCGGCGGGCTCATGGCCGTCTACGGCGGCGACGTCCTGGGGACGCCCGGGCAGGCCGTCCGCCGCTTCGTCGCCAAGTACGACGCCGACGGCGAGGCGTCGGCGCGCTGGCGCGAGACGCTCGCGCGTGACGCGGCCGAGCACGGCCACCTGCTGCTGTTCTACCACTCGACGACGGCCCCGGCCGCGTTCCTCTCGGAGGGCCCGGGCGGCCGCCTCACCGTCGAGCCCGTCATGCTCTAAGTCTGTCGTCAGACGCGCGGTGTGTAGTGGACCGCCGTCACGATCTCCACGTCGATCCGGAAGCGACCGATGCCGCGGCTCCGCATCCGCGACCGCGTCTCGACTACGAGTGGGACGCCATCGACGAGCCCGAACGTCATCTCAGCAGTCGGCGGCGCAGACATCGCGAGCTGGGCGAGGCCCGGCAGCGTCACGTTCATCGACGCACGGGCGAGCCGCTCCCCGGCGAAGACGAACTCCACAGAAGCAGGCGCGTCCGTCTCGAGCGCCTCCATCAACACCCACACCCGGATCTCGCCAGGCGTCTCGGCAGGCCGTTCGAACCGCTCGTACCCGGGCCCGTCGAGAAGCGCCGGGAGTTCCCCGGCGTCGGCCGGCATCTCCTGCACTCCATCCGCCGCGTCGCTGCCGAGGTCGGGTCCGAACCGGCCGTGGCGGATCGTCGTCGTCTCATGCGTCGCCGTGAAGCCGGCCATCACCTCTGGCAGCCGCTTGACCAGCGCCGCGTTCAGGGCGAGGAGGCGGCGCGCCTCGGCGCTGAGCGGACGGGCGTCGGGAGGAGGCATGGCTCAGGTCGGACTCCGGAACGTTCCATTCGGCCGCGGACGGGTCGGCGAGCCGTCCTTACCCGTTCCGTGCTCTTCTCGGAGCGCAGACGTAGCAAGGCGGACTCGCCGAGTGCGCCGAGGTCAGACGCGCGTGAGCTTGCGGTGCGGGGCGCTGGGGATGTCGGCCGCGTCGCCCAAGCGCGCGCGGCGGTCCTCCTCGTAGTCCGAGTAGCCGCCGGGGAAGAAGCGGACCTCGCCGTCGCCCTCGAAGGCGAGCGTGTGCGTGGCGACGCGGTCCAGGAACCAGCGGTCGTGGCTGATGACGACGGCGCAGCCGCCGAACGACAGCAGCGCCTCCTCGAGCGCGCGCAGCGTGTTGATGTCGAGGTCGTTGGTCGGCTCGTCGAGCAGGAGCAGGTTGGCGCCCTCGCGGAGCGTGTTCGCGAGGTGCAGCCGGCCGCGCTCGCCGCCCGAGAGGTCGCCGACCTTCTTCTGCTGGTCGGTCCCGTTGAAGTTGAACCGGCCGGCGTAGGCCCGCGAGTTGATCTCCTTGGTGCCGAGCTTGATGAAGTCGGCGCCGCCCGAGATCGTCTGCCAGACCGTCTTGTCGGGGTCGAG
>JBBSUZ010000110.1:0-9458 GCA_038233965.1 Rhodothermales bacterium
GTGCCGGGCATCACGAACTGGCCTTCGTTGCGGAGCGTCGTGCCGTCGATAGACGCGAAGTTGCTCCCGGTCGGGGCGTGCGTGAGTCGGCCCGTGTTGCGGAACGTCCCGCCGGCGCTCGTCAGGAGGACGCTACCGCCGAGGAGGAGGCCGGTGCCGGTCACCGCGAGCGTCGCGTCGCCCGCGGCTGCGGCCAGCGTCCCGCCGGTCGCATAGACCTCGCCCACGGGTGCACCCGAAAGTGTCCCCGAGACCGTGTAGCCCACCCCTGCCGAGCCGCGGAGGTAAAGCGTCGCCCCGCTCGCGGCGTCGACCGTGCCGCCCGTAAAGGTCCCGCCGGCATTGATGAAGAAGGCGCCCCCTGCCGCGCGGACGGTGCCGCCGACAACCTCGATGGGCGCGTTCACGCCGCAGCTTCCGCCGCTCGTCGTGGTCGGGCAGCCGGTCGCCTCGAGCAGGCCGCGAACTCGAATACGCGAGCCCGCCCCGCCAGACCCGACGCCGTTGCCGACGGCGCGGAGCGTGCCGCCGGGCGCGACGTCCAACACTCCGGCCGTGCCGAGCAGCGTCGTGCCGCTGTTGTGGATGAGGATGCCCTCGACGACGACGGTCCCGCTCGCGTAGAGTCCATCGCCGCCGCCGCCGGCGATGTTGAGTAGCTCCATTCGGCCGGAGGACCGGACCGTAGCAGAGCTGACGCTCAGTTGCGCGGCCGTGTTGAACGTCTGGACCCCGCTCGCGCCGCCGACCGTGAGCGTGGCGACACTCTTGACGCCGGTGCCGAGGGTGACGGTGTACGTGCCGGCGAGCGCGATGCAGGCCGAGCTGGCAGCGCTGGGGACGCCGGCGGACCAGTTTCCGGCCGTCTCCCACGCGCCGCCGGCGGGGTTCGTCCACGAGGTGGTGCAGGTCTGCGCGAGCGCAACCGGGGCGAGGAGCGCGAGCAGCGCAGCGAGAAGCAAGCGGGCCATGGGCAGGCAGGATGGGTTCAAAGAGACGACCGAGATCCGCGCGCATCGGGGCTCACGCGCGACGCATTTTTTATAACCGATGCGCACAGGCCCGCCGCCACCACACGGCGGGCCGGTGCGCAGGCCGTCCGCTATCGGACGACGGTGAAGCGCTGGGCGAGCACCCTGCCGCTGGAGGACGCGCGGACGGTGTAGACGCCCGGCGGCATCTGCGACGCGTCGATGCGGAGCGTGTGCGTGCCGGCCGCGAGCGGGCCGTCGTGGACGCGGGCGACCTCGCGACCGAGCACGTCGAACACGGCGACGGACACCGTCTGGGCCGCATCGAGACTCAGGGTGAGCGTGGCGTCCGACCGGGTCGGGTTCGGGGCGAGCGCGAGCGACGTCCGGCCTGCTACCGGTTCGTCCGCCGCGACCGGCGCCCCGCGGAAGTTGCCCACGGCGACGGCGTAGCTGTCGTCGTCGTTCGCGACGTAGGTGCAGGCGAAGACGCCGGTGCCGTCGTTGAGGCACCGCTCCTCCTGGCCCGTCCCTGCTCCCGTGGTAAAGAACCGCTCGTTGGCGACGAGCAGGTCCGGGTCGCCGTCGGCGTCGAGGTCCACGACGACGATGCCCCTCGAGTTGTCGGTGCTCGCCGCGAGGCTGGTGCAGGTGAACACGGCCGACCCGGTGTTGCGGCAGAGCGTGTTGGTGCTGGTCTGGCTGTTCACGATCGCGTTGGCGAACACGAGGTCGACGTCCCCATCGCGGTCGAGATCGGCCGCGGCGACGTCGTAGGCGTCGTCCGAGCGCGTCGAGACGTCGCTGCAGGTGAACGTGGCGCTGCCGCCGTTGAGGCAGAGACGGTCGCGGCCGAGGAAGGTGCCAAAGGCAAGGTCCACGTCCCCGTCGCCGTCGAGGTCCGCCGCGGCGACCGCGTCGCCCTTGTTGAGGCTGGCCGACACGTCGGCGCAGGTGAACGTGGCGGTGCCGCTGTTGAGGCAGACGCGGTTACGGGCGCCGGCGAGCCCGACGCCGTCGTTGGCGAACACGAGGTCTTGGTCGCCGTCGCCGTCGAGGTCGGCCGTGGAGACGTCGAAGCTCTCGTCTACGTCGGCCGAGACGGCCACGCACGTAAACGTGGCGGCGCCGCTGTTGCGGCAGACGCGGTTGGTGGCGCCGGTGTCGGTCGTCAGGCCCTGGTTGGCGAACACGATGTCGACATCGCCGTCCCCGTCGAGGTCCGCCACGGCGACGCCCTGGCTGTTCTCGAGGTCCGCGGAGAGATCGGAGCACGTAAACGTGCCCGGCCCGGTGTTGAGGCAGAGGCGGTTGACGGCGCTGATCGGGACGTTGCCCGGCGCCGTCCCCGCGACATTGGCGAAGACCACGTCGTCGTCACCGTCGCCGTCGAAGTCGGCCGCGGCGACGCCGTGGCTGCGGCGCCGGTCCGTGTTGGTCGGGACGAACGTACAGGCGGGGAAGCCGCCCGAGCCGTCGTTCAGGCAGGCGCGGTTGAAGCCGCCGGTGCCGTTAAAATCGGTCGCGAGGGCGATGTCGGCCTGCGCGTTCGCCGGGACGGCGAGCATCAGGACGAACGCGGGGAGCAGGAAACGGAGCATGACGAGCGGAAGCTGGAGACGAGGGTTAGCGGATGACGGTCAGGCGCTGGGCGAGCATGGCCTCGCCCGCGACCGCGCGGACGACGTAGACACCCGGTGCGAGACCGGCCGCGTCGAAAGTGAGCGCGTGCGCGCCGACCGCGAGCGGACCGTCGTGGAGGACGGCCACGCGGCGGCCGAGCGCGTCGAACACGGCGACCGTCGCCGGGCCGGGACGGCCGACCGTGAGCGTGAGCGTCGCTGTGCTGCGCACCGGGTTCGGCGCGAGCGCGATCGCGAACGCGTCGTCGCCCGTTGCGCCTTCGGAGGCGACGGCACCGACGCCCGTCACGGCGTCCGAGACCTCGCTTGTGTTGCCCGCCGCGTCCGTCGCCGTGGCCACGAACCGGTCGCCGTCGGCGACGACGACGGCCGGGGTGAAGCTGGCCGTTGCTGCGGCCTGCGGCGTCGTGTAGGTCGCCTGCCCGACCCACGTCCGGCCCTCGCGTCCCGCCGCGTCGGCGCGGTAGACGTCGACGGTGAGCGGGTAGGTCGCGTTGGCGGCGGCCGTGTCCACGGAGTAGCTCACCGTGAGCATGTCGACGCCGTTGCCCGTCACCGACGTCACCACCGGGTAGTTCTGCTGGCGGTTGGCGCCCGCGTCGGCGTCGCCCGGGTCGTTGACGGCGCGGCCGGCGGGCTCGAGGTCGATGCCGAAGCCGGTGTTGGCGTAGGTCGAGTTGCGGCGGATCGTGATGGGGCCGGCGATGGTGGACCGCACGAGCACGGCCGGGCCGGCGTTGAACGCGATCACGTTGGCGTCGCCCGGGCCGTCGCCGCCGAGCACGTCGCCGGAGTGGGCGCGCGAGAACGTGACGCCGCCCTGCCCGTTGTTGCCCGCGTTGCCGAGCGGGATCGTGCCCGTCCGGTCGGTCCCGACCCAGTTGCCGACGATGCGGTTGCCCGAGCCCGTGACGCCCGCGATGGGGCACGAGGCGCCGATGCCGCTGCCGACGAAAGTGCCCGTGCCGGTGCCGTTGGCGCCGCTCACGTTGCCGCGCACGACGGCGTTGCGCGAGCAGACGAGCGTGATGCCGGTCTGCCCGTTGCCCAGCGGGAGCGTGCCCGTGGCGTCCGTCCCGACGAGGTTGCCCTCGACGAGGACGGCATCCGAGACCTCGACGAGGAGGCCGGAGAAGCGGTTGCCCGAGACGAGGTTGCCGGCGCCGGGTGCGGACCCTCCGAGCGTGATGCCGGTCGGGTTGCGGCGCACGAGGACGCCGGCCTGCATGTTGGGCAGCGCCGCCGTGCCGGCCGCGTTCGTGCCGATGCAGTTGCCCTGGACGCGCGTGTCGCCGAGCGTCGTCGCCGCGCCGCTCTGGTTGAAGCCCTGGAGCTCGACCCCGAAGCCGGTGTTGGCCGAGATCAGGTTGCCCTCGCCGGGCTGCGTCCCGCCGATGCGGACGTCCAGCGCCTGGGTCGGGTTGGGCTCGTTGAAGACGACCGTGGAGCCGGTGTAGACGCCGCTGAAGCCGTTGCCGAGCGCCGTCGCGCCGTCGGGCGTCGTCCCGATGAAGGTGCCCTGGAGCTGCGTGCCGCTGGCGGCCGACCCGTACACGAGGACGCCGAAGTTGGCGTTGCCCGAGATCACGTTGCGCTGCGCCGGGCTGGCGCCGCCGACGCGGGCCGTCCGGAGCACCCAGATGCCCGAGATGCCGTTGCCGAGCCCGGCCGTGCCGGCGTCGTCGGTGCCGATGACGTTGCCCTCCGCGGCCGCGCCGACCGCCTCCAGGACGAGCCCGTACCACGGGAAGTCGACGATAGCGAGGCCACGGACGATGCTGCCCGCGCCCTGGAGCACGAGCCCGCTGCCCGTCGCGCCCACCGTCGCGCCACTGAGGACGACCGCGTGGACGGCGGTGCTCGGCTGCCACGGCGCGGCCGTGTTGGGCTGCGCCCCGGGCTGCGTGAAGGCGTCGATCACCACCGGGACGTTCAGGAACGCGAGTGGCGTCGCGAGCGCGATCGTGTGCGGACCCGCGCCCGGAATGGCGAACGTGACGGTCCCGCCGCCGTTGGCGCCGGCGTCGAGGAGTGCCTGCCGGAGCGAGCCCGGTCCGGCGTCGGACGTCGTGGTGACGGCGAAGCTGGTCACCGGGCCGTCGGGGAAGTAGAGCGCGACGAAGGCGTCGAGAAAGTCGACCGCGGTGCGCGTCGTGGTCTGGCCGGGCGTCGGGTCGAGCTCGGCCGTGGCCGAGAAGTCGCCCCCGAGGACGGCGCGCGTCGGGCCGCCGTCGACGGCGTAGACGTTGTCTGTGCCCGTCCCGCCGAGGGCCTCCGCCTGGACGAACGCGCCGGTCGCGGCCTCGTAGAGTGCGATAAAGCCGTCCGAGCCGCCGGCGCTCGTCCGCAGCGCGCTGCCGGCGCCCGGGTCGAAGTCGACCGTCTGCTCGAAGTCGCCGCCGACGACGACGCGGCTGCCGATGAGCGAGATGGCCTGCGTAACGTCGCGGCCTGCTCCGCCGAGCGTGTGCGTCCAGCCCTGCGCGCCGGACGCCGAGAAGGCGGCGATCCACACGTCCGTCGTGCTCGCGTTGGGGAGGGCGACGCCGGCCGCGATGGCGCGCGTGCCGTCGAAGACGACGTCGTAGGGCGTCACGCCGGGCGTCGGCGTCACGAAGACCGGCGCGCCGGTCACGGCGCTGTACGCCCCGACGATGCCGGTGGAGTTGCCGTAGTCCGCAGCGGTCGCGTAGACCGTCGTCGCCGTCGCGTCGACGCCGCCCTCGAACTGCTGGCCCGTGCCGCCGAGGATCACGCGCGCCCACTGGAGCGCGCCCGTCGCGGCCGAGAACGACGCGAGCGCCGCGTCGTAGCTGTCGGACGCCGGCAGGATGGTCGTGCCGGGGCCATCGTCGAAGTCGGCCGGGCCGATGAAGCGGGTGTCGACGAAGACGCGGCCGCCGGCCGTGGCGAGGCGCGGGTTGCCGTCGGCGAGGGCGCCGCCGAAGGCGCTGGCCCACACGAACGCGCCCGTCGTGGCATCGACGGCGAGGACGAGGCCGTCGAGGGAGCCCGCGCTCGTGACGCTTCCGGCCGGCCCGAAGGCGGCGGTGCCGTTGAAGTTGCCGCCGAAGAAGACGCGCCCGTCGGCGACAGCGACGCCCGAGCCGAGCTCGGCCTGGGTGCTGCCGTAGCGGAACGCCCACCGGAGCAGGCCGGCGGGATCGTAGGACGCGCCGAAGAAGTCGGTCTGGCCCGCGCTCGTCGCGACGGCCTGTCCGGGGCCGGGGTCGAAGTCGATGGTGCCGGCAAACTCGCCGGTGACGTAGCTGTTGCCGGCGGCGTCCGAGGCGACGGCGAAGACGCGCTCGAGGCCGCTCCCGCCGAGCGCGATCGGGTCGGCCGAGGCGCTGCGGGGGGGCGCGTCGCCGTTCGCCCGGATCACGCTCACGGTGGCCTGCTCCGCCTCGCGGACGGGCTGCGCGCTGGCGGCGGTGGCGACGGCGACGAAAGCGAGGCCGAGGAGTAGAGAACGCGTCATGACGGTGCGGACGGAAGTGGCGGGGGTCATCCTCACGACCGAGATTCCCGGCCGGCGCGGCTCACGCCGGCGCAAGTTTCTGTCCCCCGCCTCTCGTGCCGCCCTTCCCGCCCATCAGCGCACGACCGTCAGGCGGCGCGTCGCCGCGAAGTCGCCGCTCGTCATCCGGACCACGTAGACGCCCGACGCGAGGCGGCTCGCGTCCAGACTGAGCGCGTGGCGGCCGGCCGGCATATCGCCATCCGCGAGGCGGGCGACCTCGCGGCCGAGCGCGTCGTACACGGCCACGCGCACGTGCGCTGCAGTCGGCACGTCGACCTCCACGCGGGCCGTCTCGCGCGCCGGGTTCGGCGTCGGCGCACGGAGGGCGAGCACGCGCGGGGCGTCCGCCTCGGTCGCCGTCGCGCCGCGGGGCTGGACGAGGAGCGTGAAGCGCGCAGCGCCGGCCACCAGCGCGTGGACGACGGGACGGGCGAGCACGCCCCGCCCGGCCGTTTCCGCCGATGCATCGGTCGCACGCGCGCCAGCGGCCGCGACGTCGAAGGCGTAGGACGACGCCTCGCGCAGGTACACGACGGTACCGGTCTCGGCGTCGAGCAGCGTCAGCTGCCACGCGGCGGGCACGTCGAGGCGCGGCCACGAAAGGACGAGCCGGGCGCCGGCCCCGTCGGACGCGACCGACAGTGGCAGCGCGACGGCCTCGGCCGGCTCCGCCGGAGCGCTCGCCTGCGCCATCGCGACCGTCTCTCCTGCCCGCTCGCCGACGAACGCGGCGGTGACGGACGGGCCCCCGAGCGGCGCCAGCTTGAGCGCGTCCCACGCGTCCCAGCCGACCGTGGCGCCGTCGCGGAAGACGGCGACAGCCGCGCGGTCGCGGAGCGTGTCGCCCGCAGTTGTCGCCCCGCTCAGTTCCAGCGCGACGAGGCGCGGAGCCGCCCCACGAGGCGCGCTCGCCGCCGAGGGCACGACGAGCGCCGTCGCGTCGTCGTTCTCGACGAACAGGCCGGTCCACGCCGGGACGGCGTCGCCGAGCAGCGTCGTCGGGACGTACGAGCCCGTCGAGCCGACGTTCGGGTCCCACACCTGCCCGACGTTGGACGCAAGCGCGCCGCCGGTCGCCCACGTGCCCATGGCCGAGACGTCGAGCGTCGTCGGGAACGGGTTGCCGACCAGATTCCAGCCGTCGCCGGTGGCGATCAGCGGGAGCGTGACCTCGGCCGGCGGCAGGTCGCCGCCGAGCGTGAGCGTCATCGGGAGCGCGCGGCTGCGGCTCGGCCCGCCGGGCACGATGTCGGTGCCGTAGAGGTACCACAGGAAGCCGCGGCCCGGCGCGAGCGGCGCGTCGGCCGCCGTCGGCCGCGTGAAGGCCGTCCCGTCGAAGCCGGCGAAGAGGTTGGTGCCGGCGTCCGGGTAGAAGCCGGGCACGCCCTGGACGAGGTTGCGGGCGGCGAGGCCGGTCACCGTGCGCCCGTCGACGGGCGCGGAGAGCATCCGCCAGCCCGGGTTGCCCGATTCGACGGCCGTCGCGTACACGGCCTCGGCGTGGAAGCCGAGCGCGAGGTCGCCGGTGCCGGCGAGGCCGGCGGCGCAGACGCGGTCGGTCGCCGGGTCGAGCGTCGCGTCGTGGGCCGTCCACGGTGCGCCGAGGCGCGGGCGCTGGAGGACGACGAAGGCGGACGGCGGGAGCGCGAGGCCGGCGGCGTCGAGGCACGCCGTGTAGGCGAGGCCCGTCAGGCCGTCCGAGGCGCTGACGGTCCAGTAGCGCGCGGCCGTCGTGTCGGCCACGACCGGTGTGCCGTCGGGCGCCGTCGCAGTACCCGCGAACGTGTTCTGCTCCGGGGCGACGGGGTGGCGCGCGGCGTAGAGCGGGCCGGCGCCGGCACGGGTCGCGCCTCGGGCGCGGGCGTCTCCCCCGCCGTCGCCGGTGACGCCGATGCCGGGGCCGTCGAGGAGCGGGCCGGACTGGCCGTCCGTGACGTCCGCCTGCGCGGCGTCCTCGGGCAGCACGAGGCGGCGGCACTCGGTGAACTCGCTCGTCCGGACGTCCGACGAGAAGCCGCCGTTCGGGTCGAGCCGCTGCGTCACCGTCGCCGTGAGATAGACCGCGACGTCGGCGAGGTGCCGGAAGTCGGCCGAAGCACCGGTGATCGGGATGTCGACGGCCGTGTCGGTCGCGGGGGCCGCCGTGGTTCCGAGGATTGCCGCCGCGCCCTCGCCGTAGCCCGAGGCGTCGCAGGAGCCCGAGAGGTAGAGCTGGACGCGGTGCTCGACGGCCCCGCCGGTGACGGTCGCCGGCGGCGTGTGGAGCGGGACGTGGAGCGTCGAGTCCGCCCCGGCGACGACGAGCGTCGGGTTGAAGAGGCCGGGCGCGAGCAGAAAGCCCGGCGGGACGCCCGCGCCGTCCGGCGCCGCGATGCCGGCGTCGAGCCCGAGGCCAGCGTTGCTGAGGAACGAGGCGTTGCCGAGGGACATCTGGCCGAAGGCGGCGGTCGAAACGCCGTTGCGGCCGTTGTACCAGAAGCGGTCGGTGAGGACCGCGCTCCCGTCCGGGAGCGAGCCGCCGGCGTCTACGCCGCCGATCACGACGGTCGCACCGAGGTTGAAGACGCCGTCGCGCGTGTTCGGGACGGCCTCCTGGCCGACCGGCGCCAGAACGGAGAGGCCGCCCTGGTTGCCGGCCAGCGTCAGCTCGGTGCCGCCGTCGCGCGTGTCGTACGCCGCGATGCCGTCGCCGACGTTGCCTGCGACGTTGTTCAGGAGCAGGACCGACTGGCCATAAAATGCGAGGATGCCGCCGCCGACCTCGGCCTCGGGGAAGTCGGGGTCCGGCACGAAGGCGGCGCCGTTGGGCAGCGCCGCGCCCGTCGCCGAGACGCCGACCCGGTTGCCGATGAGGAAGGCCGCGTCGTCGTAATTCGTGCCTCCGCCGGCCGCGCCGCGGCGCGCGAGCGGCGAGCGGCGTGCACCTGCGCCACCTGCGCGGACGAGGGTCTGCCGTGCGCCGCCGCCGGAGGCCGCGACGAGGTCGCCGAGCGCGCTGCGCGACGTGCGGGCCGAGTGCTCGGCGTCCGTCGTGTCAGCCGCGCTCGGGACGCTCGGCGCGAGGTACACGCCGGCAAAGTCGTTGCCCGAGATCAGGTTGCCGCGCTCGAGCGCGTCGCCGCCCGTCGTCACGCTGGCTGGCGCGACGCCGCTGAGGTTCGGCGCGCCCGCGACGAGCACGCCGACCGTGTTCGGCCGCGCCTGGACGCCCGACGGATCGGTCCCGATGTAGTTCGACGCGACGACGTTCTTCTCGGAGTCCAGCAGCAGGCCGATGCTGTTGCCCGAGATGACGTTGCGGCCGTCCTCGGCGCCGATGTA
>JBBSUZ010000111.1:0-9412 GCA_038233965.1 Rhodothermales bacterium
GGTCGCCGCGAACCGCCCGACGCCCCGACGTCCCCGCGCGGAGACCGCGCCGGCTCCCGCACCGCGTGCAGAGCCCGCCACGCGGCCGGCTCCAGCCCCCCGTCCGGCCCCCGCTCCGCGACCGGCTCCCGCCGAGCCTGCCGATGATGTCGCCGTCAACCTCTCGGGGCCATTCCGCTCGAACCGCGGCCGCCTCCCGTGGCCTGCAGACGGCACCGTCACCGGCGCCTTCGGACCGCGCCGCGACGCCGACTACGGCACGACGATCAACTCGATCGGCATCGACGTCTCGACGCGCCCCGGTGCGCCGTCGCGCGCCGTCTTCGAGGGCACCGTCGAGCGCGTCGGCACGATGGCGACGTACGGGACCTTCGTCATGGTCAGCCACGGCGACTTCACGACCATCTACGGCAACCTCTCCGAGGTCGTCGTCGCGCGCGGGCAGACGGTTCGCGCCGGGCAGGTCGTCGGCCGAGCCGGCACGGCAGGCGACCGTCGCGGCTCGCAGCTCTTCTTCGCCCTCTTCGAGAACGGCCGCCCGACGAACCCGATTCCCTGGCTCCGCGGGCGCTGACGGTCCCGAACGAGCGCGGGGCGCTCTCCGGAGAGAGCGCCCCGCGCAGGGATCTGAAACCAAACGGAAACGCTCAGTTCTCGACTGCCGGGCCGCTCCACGCCGTCTGCGTGTCCGTGACGGCCTGCGTCCCGACCGAGGCCGTATAGACCTTGTCGTTGTCGTCGAGTTCGTCCGCGACGACCGTGCAGACGACCTTCGAGAGCTCGACGAGGATCGGCGTGAGGTCCTTCAGGTTCGTCAGCGCCATCGACGCGACGGCGTCGGACTTGAGGCCGAGCGCCGTCGTGTACAGCATGTGGTAGCTGATCGCGGCGAGGCTGGTCGCCGTGTAGGCGTCACGGACCATGCGCGAGACCTTGTCCTCGCGGACCTGGTCGTAGAGGCCGGCGGCGACGCCGAGCGCGCTGCCGATCGCCTCCTTGACGGTCTCCTTGAAGCCGCCCCCCTCGGTGCCCTCGTTGTAGGCACCGAGGGCCGCCGTGTGGCGCGCGAGCGCCGTCTTGAGCGACGTCAGGACGCGGACGGCGTCGGGATACTTCTTGGTGTCGTCAGACTCGAGCTGGCGGGAGACGGCGTCGTGGATGTGGGTCTCCACGGCCTTCATGTCCGTGACGTACGTGTTCAGGATTGCGGTGCGGTCCATCGAATCGGAGGTGAGGTGGGTCGGCGCGAGCGCCGGAAGGGAAGCCGTTCCACCCGGCCTCGCCGCGCCCGTTCCGGCCGCATGCGCTGTTCACCCGGCCGCCAGGATTTTCCTGAGGCCGTTTACCATCGTCTGACAGACCGACGGTCAGCAATCCTGTTGGGCACGTCCGTCCCAATCGGTGTGCAGGCAGACCGTGAAACCGTGTCAGATTCTCACGCCGGGTGTCGCCTCGGAGTCCTCTGCAGGTGCTCCGGGGTCTGCCTCCGGTTTGGTCCGGGGGCCGGCGGCCGACCCGGAGCCGCCCGAGATCTCATACGTCAGCGTATACGGGCCCTTCTCGCCCGACTCGTACGACGTCACCATGATGGCGTACTGGCCGTCGTGCTCGGCTGTGAACACGATCGTCGAGGTCTCAGTGTCGCCAGGCGTGGTGTCGTCATTGTCCACCGTCTCGCCGGTCGTCTGTTTGAGGATGAGGTACGGGTCGAATGAGGCTGAGCGGAGAGTGATCGTAATCGTCTGCCCTGCCTTCAAGCGGACCGGGTAGGGATCGTACAGTTCGTTGCTGCGGAGCGCACGGTCGCCAGTGGCAAGCGCGCCCTGCTTCGTCTGAGGGCCCGTCGCGCTCTGCTGCGGGTCCAAAACGGGCGGAGGCTCGGCATCGAACACCTCGTACTTCAGTCCATACGCCCCGTTCTCACCCGTCGTCCGGGACGTCACGACGATCTCATACTGCCCGGCCTGCGACGCCTTGAGGATGATCTGCGAGGTGTGCGCGTCGCCCTCGACGGCGTCGTCGTTCTCGGACGGCCTCCCACTCGGGGGCCGGAGCTGGAGATAGGGGTCGAAGTCGTCCGAGGTGAGCTCGACCCGGATCCACTGGTCCTGCGAAAGGCTGACCGGGAATGAGTCGGCGAACTCGCCGGATGCGAGCGTCGCGTCGCCCGTGGCGAGCGTGCCGGCCTCGTTGACAGGCCCGACCGGCCCGGAGGCGCAGCCAGCGACCAGACCGGCAGCGGCGAGGACGAAGGAGTGACGCATGCCGGGAAAAGAGAGGGTCAGGCGAGAGACGGCAGGGTACCGGCGACGGTCACGTGAAGATCCGCTGGCCGCACATGCCGGCGCAGCGCCGCCGTCGCTTCGGCCGGCGTGATCGCCCGCACGAGGTCCGGGTACCGGTCCAGATAGCCGACGTCGAAGCCGCGCTCGGCGTTGACGAGCAGGCGCGCCGCGAGACCGCCCGTGGTCGCCATCGCGACGACGTGGAGGCCAGCGAGCGTCGTCTGGACCCCGGCGAGCGCCTCGGCCGGCACGCCCTCGGCTACGAACCGCTCGACCTCCTCACGCACGGCCACGATGCCGCGCTCGAGCGACTCCTGGCTGAGCGTCACCGAGACGCCGAAGCCGCCGTCGTGCTCGACCGCGACGCCGCCCAGCGCCGCCCCGATGCCGTACGTCAGGCCCTGCTCGTCGCGGATCGTCTGCATGAGCCGGCTCGAGAAGTTGCCCCCGAGCGCGTAGACGGCGGCGTACGCCGCGAGGAAGTCGGGCGAGTCGCGGCGGAGGGCGACGGCGTGCGCGAGGCGGACGTCGAGGCTCGTCCGGTCGGCGATCGGGACGTCCACGCGGCCGGGCGCAGTCGGCGCGGCGTCGGGCGCGAAGCGGGCCTCGAGGCCGTGCGCGGCCCACCCGCCGAAGCGGTCGGCCACGGTCGCCGCGATGGCGCCCGGGTCGGCGTCGCCGACGACGGCGAGCAGGAAGCCGTCCGAGCCGACGTGCCGGCGCCACGCATCGCGGACGTCGTCGGGCGTGATCGCGGCCGTGCGGGCTTCCTCGTCCTCGGGCGTGTAGATGTAGTTCGGGTGGTCCGGCGGGACGAGCCGGCGCGCCATCGTCCCGCCCGCCTGCTGCCCCGTGGACTCGCGCGAGCGGCGGATGGCGGCGACGGTCCGGTCGGCCGCCTTGCGGATCTCGTCGGCGTCGAGGAGCGGCTCGCGGAGCGCCTCCGCGGCGAGCGCGAGCACGTCCGGCAGGTCGGCCCGCAGCGCACGCCCGGCGACGCCGATGCGGAGCGAGTCCGAGTAGAACGACAGCGTCGCGCCGCGCCCGTCGAGCGCGTCGGCGAAGGCGTGGCGGTCGCGCGACGTCGTGCCCTTGTCGAGCACGTCGCCGACGAGCCCGAGCGCGACGTCGTCGGACGTCCCGAGGTCGGGCGCGGTCAGGAACGAGGCGCGGAAGCTGATGACGTCGCGCGTAGCGGTTGGGAGCACGAGCAGGCGCGCCGGCCCGGCGTCGACCTCGACCGTCCGCGTCGCGAGCGGGATGGACGGGGTGAACAGGGGCGAGGACGCGGAGGACGGGGATTCCATGAGACGGTAGAAAGAGCGGAGGGAGTGATTCAAGCAGGCGCGGGTTATCCCCCGCTTCCCGCTGGCTGCTCCCCGCTCGCCTCCGGGATGTAGTGCCCGACCGTCCGGCGGTCCGCGCTGACGAGGCGGGCGGCGGCGGCCCGGACGGCCTCGGGCGTGACGGCGTCGATGCGGTCGCGGTACTCGGCGTAGAGCGTCCAGTCGCCGAGGGCGATGGCCTCGTTGAGCTGCGCGACGACCGCGTACGGCCCGTCGCGCCCGAAGGCCTCGTCGGCGACGACCTGCTGGCGGCCGCGGGCGAGCTCGGCGTCGGTGAGGCCGTCGCGGGCGACCTCGTCGAGGACGGCGATGAGCTCGGCCTCGACGGTCGCGTGCGTCACGTCCGGCGCGAGTGCAGCGTAGAGCACGAACAGGCCCGGGTCGCGGAGACGCGGGTAGAACGCGAAGGCGCTCGTCGTCAGCCCGGCGTCCGTGAGGCGGCGGTAGAGGCGGCCGGACTTGCCCGCAGCGAGCGCCTGCACGAGCACGTCGAGCGCGTCGGCGTCGGGGTCGAGCCCGGCGGGCGCTTTCTGGGCGACGAGGACGGCCCCGAGCTCGCCCGCCTGCTTCAGGACGACGCGGCGCTCGCCGCGCTGCTCGGGCTCGCGCGTCACGGACGCCTCGATCGGGACGGCCCCATCGCCCGTTTCGGGACCGGACGCGATCGGGCCGAAGTGCTGGTCGATGAGGGCCAGGGCCTCGGTCCGGTCGTACGCGCCGGCGACGGTCGCCGTGGCGTTGCGGGGCCAGTAGGCGGCGTCGTAGAAGCCGCGCAGGCCCTCGGCCGTGACCGTCTCCACGTCCGACCGCCAGCCGATGACGGGGTGGCCGTACGGGTGCGCGTGGAAGGCCGTCGCGTAGACGGCGTGCAGGAGCGTCCGCAGCGGCTCGTTCTCACCGCGGTCGAGCTCGTTCAGGACGACCGTCCGCTCGGACGCGAGGTCCTCGTCGCGGACGCGCGCGCCGCGCATCCGGTCCGCCTCGATCTCGACGGCCAGCCCGAGGTGCTCGGCCGGCAACAGCGCGTAGTAGTTCGTCCGGTCGTACCACGTCGTCGCGTTGATCTGGCCGCCGACGGACTGGAGCGTCTGGAACACGCTCGTGCCGAGGTCGCGGTTGAAGCGCTCGGAGCCCTTGAACATGAGGTGCTCGAGCAGGTGCGTCGCGCCGGTCAGGCCTGAGACCTCGTTGCGGCTGCCGACGCGGTACGTCACCTGGAACGCGACGACGGGCGCGGCAGCGTCCGGGACGAGCAGGACGGTGAGGCCGTTGCGGTGGCGCAGCTCCTCGATGCCGCCCACAGTGCGGACGGACTCGAAGGCGGGGTGGGTGTCGGGCATGCGGCGGGAGCGTGGGGGTCCGGCCGTACGCGAGGCGGCGGCGGGTGATCCGCGCCGCTTCCGCAGCTACGCCCCTTCGCTCGTGAGCGCGATCAATAATGTGAGTGCACCGACCCCTGTGGCCATGCCCATGTTGATCCAGAACAACACCGGGGCCTCCGCTCGGCTCTGACTGCGCAAAGGGATGACGCCGAGCCGCAGTCCGTCCGCAACACTCCCCCACATAAACAGGGAGAACGCCACCATGATCGCGGTAAAGCTGCCCTGAGGTCGCCCGAAGAACAGCCACGGGATCGCGGCGAGCCCGAACAGCCAGAGCCCGACCACGGCCCACTCCCGAGGAGCAGTCGCTGCTTTCAGAGCGAGCGGTACGTCGCGCACCGACTCCCCGATCGGACGTTCCTCGCCGCGCGCGAAGGCTCTGAACGCGGCGAGGGCGTCGTCTATCGGGGCGAGGCGGTCGGCCCGGAGCACCGGCGCATCCCGGCTGGCCCGGTGTTCCAGCACGAACCCGCCAGCCGCTGACCCGGCTGCCCGAACGAAGAAGGAGTCGTCGCCGCTGCGCTGGAGGATGACGCGCTCGGCACCAGACCTGTCCAGCGCCTCAAGAGCCGAATACATGTCCGCCCGCGTCGGGTCGTCGACCGCCAAAGACCCGCTCGTGAGGGTATGGCGGGGCGCGCCGGAATCAAGATGATCGGTCACGTGCATTCTGCTGATGCTGGCGCCACACTCGGGTCGAGAATGTCCGACCCGCAGCCCCCGTCAGCGGCTCGGCGTCAACACGAGGTCCTGGAAGTCGAACGAGAAGTCGGTCTCGGGCGACACGGGCTGCATGCGCGCCTCGCGGACCGACCCGTCCGGGTTGAGCGCGAACGTCAGGTACGCGTCGGCGCGGAGCGTGCGGTCGGTCCACCGGGCGACGAACGTGTCGTGCTGCCAGTGCTCCAGCGTCCCGACGAGCAGCGGCGTGTTGGCGAAGCGGATGCCCAGGCGCATCGCGCGGCCCGAGCCCTCGGGCGTGAGCGTGACCTGGCCGTACCACGGGTCCGAGTACGTCCCGGCGTACTGCGCGAGCGGCAGGCTCGGGCCCGAGCGGGCGTCGCGGGCGGCCTCGGCACCGGCGACGACGGCCTGCGCCGCAGCCGCGCGGCGGGCGGTGAGCGTCGCGAAGACGGTTGCCCAGTCGGTCGGCGCCGCGCCCATGTAGTGGTCCAGCACGGCCTGCGTGATCGCCTGGAAGCTCGCGCCGGACTCGCCGTTGGTCAGCACCATCACGCCCAGATCGAGGCTCGGGACGAGCGTCAGCTGCGACACGAAGCCCGGCAGGCCGCCGGTGTGCGTCACGATCTTGACGCCGCGCAGGTCCTGCACGTTGAAGCCGAGCGCGTAGAGCTTGAACTGCGGCTGCAGCGCGCTCGTCTCGGGCGGGTTGGTGCCGAAGCGGATCGGCGTGACGCCGGTCCAGAGCTGGTCCGTCGTCCGCCGCGACCACAGCCGGCCCGACTCGACGCCCGGCAGCGCGACGCGCCCGGAGTCCAGCTGCACGATCATCCAGCGCGCCATGTCGCCCGCGGTGGACGTGATGCCGGCGGCGGGGTTGGCGTTCTCGCCGTCGAAGACGGCCACGGGGACGGTCCGGCCGTCGATGGTCGCGAACGTGCCCGAGACATTGTCGCCTTGAAGGCCCTCACCGACGCTCGCTCGCGTGTCCGTCATGCCGAGGCGGTCGAGGATGCGCGTCTGCACGAACTGCTCCCAAGACAGTCCCGACGCGGCCGCGACGACCTCGCCGGCGACCATGTAGAGCACGTTGTCGTAGGCGTACGCGCTGCGGAAGCTCGTCGTGAGCGGCAGGTGGCGCAGGTGCGCGACGGTCTCGGCGCGCGACTCGGTCGACGCCGGCCACCAGAGCAGGTCGCCCGCGCCGAGGCTCAGGCCCGAGCGGTGCACGAGCAGGTCGCGAACCGTCAGTTCGCGCGTGATGACGGGGTCGATGAGCGAGAAGCCGGGCAGGTAGCGCGTCACGGGCGCGTCCCACTCGATCTTCCCTTCTTCGACGAGCATGCCGAGCGCAGTTGCGGTGAACGCCTTCGAGTTGGACGCGATGCCGAAGCGGGTGCGCGCGTCGACGGGCGCGTTCTGGCCGAGCTGCCGCGTGCCGTAGCCCTCGGCGAGCACCACCTGACCGTCCTTGACGATCGCGACGGATACGCCGGGCACGTGGAACGTGTCGAGGACGTGCTGGACGGTCGCGGCGAAGCCGGGCGGCGGCGCGGCGTCCTGCGCGTGCGGCGCGGCGGCGAGCACGAGGACGGCAGCGAGAAGCAGGGGGAATCCGAAGCGCATGGATGACACCGGGCGGAGGGTTAGTGCAGAAGAATGAAAACCGACAGGTCGGGGTTTGCGACAAACTCCGCCACCGTCTGGGCGTGTTCGCGCAGCAGCTGTTCAGCGTCGGTGGCGGGGCCGTTTCCGATCCGGAGCCACACCACGTGCGGGGGCGGTCCGAACAGAACGCCCCGCTGGAAAAAGTCGCCGTCCTTCGAGACGACCCTGAACCCGTCCCGGGCCGCAAGCGACCAGACGTCCGCATCCGGACATCCGCCGAGCCCGACGTCGCGGACGTGCGCGGTTCCGGGATAGAGCGACGCAAGACGTCCGACGAGCTTCGGAGACAGGTTCTCGTCGAGCAGCAGCTTCACGCGGCGACGGAAAACAGCCGGCGCTCCCGCTCAGCAGCGAACGTGAGCACGGCGCGGATGTCGTCTGCGCAGAGGTACGGGAAATCCGCGAGGACGTCGTCCCGAGACATGCCGCCGGCGAGGTACTCGAGCACGTCCGACACCGTGACGCGCGTGCCCCGAATGATGGGCTTGCCGCCTCGGATGGTCGGGTCGAGCGTAATGCGATCGGTGAGGGCCATCGGGTCGGAGTGGTCTGGACACTCAACGTACGCGCGCCGTGCGCGCGTGTCCACGCCCGAGCCGACGCGGCGAGCCCCGTTCTGCACACCGCCGCTGGCACGCGCCGGCTCTCCCTCGGTCGCGGTGCGCGGGATGGGCGGACACTCCACCGAGACGCACCGGCGCCGGCGGTAGCTTTCGGGCTTGCCCGACGCCCACCCCGTGCCCGACCCCCGCCCCGACTCCGGCCCCGCCGCCCTCGAACTCGACGTCCTCGCGCAGTGGGAGCGTGACGACACGTTCCGCAAGAGCCTCGACATCCGCGACGGCGCGCCGCACTTCGTCTTCTACGAGGGCCCGCCGACGGCCAACGGCAAGCCCGGCATCCACCACGTCATGGCACGGACGGTCAAGGACCTGTTCTGCCGCTACAAGACGATGCAGGGCTTCCGGGTGGACCGCAAGGCGGGCTGGGACACGCACGGCCTGCCGGTCGAGATCGAGGTCGAGAAGCAGCTCGGGCTCAAGGGCCGCGACGCCGTCGAGGCGTACGGGCTGGAGAAGTTCAACGCCGCCTGCCGCGAGAGCGTCCTGAAATACACGGACCTCTGGGACGCGCTGACGGTCCGGATGGGCTACTGGGTCGACCTGGAAAATCCGTACGTGACGTTCGAGACGGGCTACATGGAGTCGGTCTGGAACCTGCTCAAGCGCATCTCGGAGCGGACCGACGCGAACGGCGAGTCGCTGCTCACGCGCGGGCTCCGCATCCAGTGGTACAGCCCCGCCAACGGCACCGTCCTCTCCAGCCACGAGGTGAGCCTCGGCTACAAGGAGGTCCAGGACACGTCCGCGACCGTCCGCTTCCCCGTCGAGGGCGAGCCCGGCACGTCGTTCCTCGCGTGGACGACGACGCCGTGGACGCTCCCCGCCAACGCGGCGCTGGCCGTCAACCCGAAGACGACCTACGCGAAAGTCCGCCTCATCCAACCCGAGCAGGATCCCACTAAGACGTCCCCTCTCCCCCGGGGAGAGGGACAGGGTGAGGGGGAGACCCCTGACACCACCGAGTACGTCTGGATCGCCGAAACCCTCCTGGGCAAGCTCAAGGCGGAGGGCGAGATCGTGGAGCGTAAGAGCGGGACCGACCTCGTCGGCACCGTCTACGTCCCACCGTACCACCTCGCGGGCGACGCGGACGATCTCTACGGCCTCGCTGAGGCGCTCGCGCACGGCGCGGCCCACGTCTGGCGCGTCGTCGCGGCCGACTACGTCACGACCGAGGACGGCACCGGCATCGTCCACACCGCGCCCGCCTTCGGCATGGACGACTGGATGACGGGTCACAAGGAGGGCCTGCCCGTCTTCAACCCGATCAACCCGGACGGCTCCTTCAAGGACGGCTTCCCGCTCGTCGGCGGGCTGGACTTCAAGGAGGCGGACCGCCCCATCCTGCGCGACCTCAAGGACCGCGGCCTGCTCTACCGCGAGGACTCGTTCGTCCACAACTACCCGCACGACTGGCGCCGCGGCAC